>JBDNJL010000152.1:0-7730 GCA_041687795.1 Methylotenera sp.
CGGCAAATCTGCCTGTAAAAAGTCGTTAAGTGCGTCTAGTAATTTAAGCTTATTATGAATTGAAAGCTCAATATTTATACGCTCAATGCCGTCTGAATATTCACCTAGTTTTGGTAATGGAATTACCACGTCTTCATTAATTTTAAAGGCGTTTGTATGCTTGGCAATGGCCGCTGTGCGTGAACGATCTAACCAGAACTTTTTACGTGCTTCGGCAGAAACAGCAACAAAACCTTCGCCATCACGTGCGTTACATAAGCGCACAATATGTGACGCAGCTTCGCCTACGGCATTCTCATCGTCAGAGGCGATATCTGCAATTAACACCATTTTAGGGCGTTGTTGACGTGCAGCTTTAGTGGCATAGCCTACTGCTTTCACATAGCGCTCATCCATGTGCTCCAAGCCCGCCATAAGAACTAAAGGATCTTTTTTAGCTGTTCCGTCTAAATAATCTTTGATTTCTACAATGGCTGGCACTGCATTTGATACGTTACCAAAAAATTCTAGCGCGATGGTGCGCACGTGCTTAGGCATGCGATGCAAAATAAAAGTAGCTGAGGTAATTAAACCATCGCAACCTTCTTTTTGAATACCAGGTAGGCCTGATAAAAACTTATCAGTGACATCTTTACCTAAACCAACTTTACGGAAACTTGGACCTGCAATTTCTAAAATTTCAGGCTCTGCAAGCAAAGTTTTCATGTCTTCTGCGTAGCGGCTTACTTTAAAGCGCGCCATCGCAATGTCGTGAATTTTACCTAAATTATGATCTAAACGCTCAACCTCAAGCCACTCGGCATCAGGCGTTACCATGCGCCAAGAGGCTAAGTTATCTAATGCAGTCCCCCATAGCACGGCTTTCTTTCCGCCTGCATTCATGGCAACATTTCCGCCAATACAACTTGCATCGGCACTCGTTGGGTCACAAGCAAATTCTAAACCTGCATCTGTTGCGGCTTCCATTGCACGGCGTGTAACTACGCCTGCGCCACATTCAATGGTAGCGACTTGTCTTGTTACCCCAGGTAACGTACGCATTTGCACGCCAGTGTGGCGATCTAGTTTTTCAGTGTTAATTACCGCTGAAAAAGGTGTCAACGGGATTGCCCCACCTGTGTAGCCTGTACCGCCGCCACGTGGAATAACAGTAAGCCCAAGTTCAATACATGCGCGTACTAGTGATGCAATTTCTTTTTCCGTATCTGGATTTAGCACCAAGAACGGATATTCAACGCGCCAATCGGTAGCGTCTGTAACATGAGAAACGCGGGCTAAACCATCGAACTGTACATTGTCTTTGCGGGTGATTTTAGTAAGTTTTGCGAGCGCTTTTTTGCGTAAATTAGCTATTTGCTTAAAGTCACTTTCAAACTTTGTAACCGCTTGTCGTGCGGCAACGACTAATTTCACTACCTTAGCATTGCCCGCGCTACGCTCATCAATCGCTGCAATACGGTGATACAAGGCATCTACCAAAGCTTTGCGGCGTTTAGGATTTTCTAACAGATCATCTTGCAAATACGGGTTGCGACTAACCACCCACAAATCACCCAATACTTCAAACAACATTCGCGCAGAGCGACCAGTTTTACGCTCGCCACGTAATTCGTTTAGAATTATCCAAATTTCTTCGCCTAGAAACCTAATAACGATTTCGCGGTCTGAAAATGAGGTGTAGTTGTACGGAATTTCGCGCAAGCGCGTAGCAGGTTTTGGCTCTGCAAGAAGGATATTACTTGGTATGGGTGCGTTCATTTATTTTTTGATTAATAGCTTTGCTATTTAAAACATCATAGTATCATGCTATGGACTGTAAAATAAGCGTAAGAGTTGCATGGTTATTATGAATATTGTTGTTGATAAAACGTTCTAAATGAATACGCTTTAGTTTAAGTTTCGATATTCAAAATATTAATTAAAGATTAAATTTTCACTAATAGTTAAGTATAAATACACGCAATCAATATGAAAATCTCATTAAAAAAACTGCTGTTACCAGCTATAGTTCTTGCACTGCTCGGGTTTTTATTTTTACAACTTAACAATAAACCTCTCGCGCCGAATGTGACCTTTACCACCATTGAAGGCAATCAAATTTCTATGGCTTCGTTAAAAGGCAAAGTGGTATTAGTCAATTTCTGGGCAACAGATTGTCCTGGCTGCATAAAAGAAATGCCTCAACTTATTGAAACATACAATCAATACAACAAAAAAGGGTTTGAAATTATTGCCGTTGCCATGCCTTATGACCCACCCGCGCAAGTGCTGAACTACACTAAAATGAAAGCATTGCCTTTTCCTGTGATGCATGATGGGTTGGCTGAAATCACTAATCAATTCGGGAAAGTGGCTTTAACGCCTACAGCTTTTATTTATGATAAACAAGGTCGCTTAGTGCGCCGCACCATCGGTGAGTTGGATTTTAGTGCTTTAACGCTACTTTTAAATAAAGAATTAGCGGACAAAGGCTAAACGCAATGTTGTATATCAAAGCTTTTCATATTATTTTTGTCACTAGCTGGTTCGCTGGTTTATTTTATTTACCTAGATTATTTGTAAACCACGCCATGACTAAAAATGATGCGGTTGCAGAACAATTAAAGCTCATGGAACTTAAGCTCTATCGTTTTATGTTGCCGCTTGCAGTGTTAGCCATTGTATTTGGTTTATGGCTTTGGTTAGGTTATGGCATTACTGGTGGTTGGTTACACGCGAAGTTGCTATTAGTTTTAGTTTTAGTGGCTTACCATTGGTATTGCGGAAAGCTTATGAATGACTTTAAACTCAACCAAAATCATCGCAGCCATGTTTGGTATAGATGGTTTAATGAGTTGCCTGTAGTTTTATTATTTATTATTGTGATATTGGTTGAAGTAAAACCTTTTTGATTTAATTACTTTATTGATTGAATTTTATAAAGCGTAACAATGGATATTTTTAACTCTCAATGGCTAATTAGCATGTTGACGAAATCCAGCAAAACGCCACAGGGCAGGATGCTGAGTTTGTTTGATGTTTTGTCAGACTGGCTAAACGCGCCTGATATTAAGTTTGAGATAAACCAACAAGTTAAATCAAACAAACTGTTAATTCAATTTTTTGTTGAGCAAGCTCAATCTTGCAGGGCTGAAAACCCAAGCATCTTAGCTGAACATATTATTTTAATCGCCAAAAATGCTGTACAACAACAGCTTGCAGCGCCGAGTAGCAATAGTTTAATGCACGCAAAAAAAGTCGCTAGCGCACTTATTTTGTCGCAAACACAAAAGCACTTTTTATTAAAAAAATCTTCCTTGATTGGTATGGTTGCAAGCGTTATGGCTATAACAATTGTAAGTTTAACGAATTGGCAAAATATTACGGAAAACTATCCAACTGAGATAGCAAGCTACGCAAAGCCTTATATGCAAAAAGTTGCGTTTGTGTTCGGCCAAAAAACGACCAATGCAGTCGCACCACTTGCAATTACTGAACAAAATATTACTAAAGAGGGCGACGCTGGTATAACCGCCAATGATGCGGTTGCGATGTATGCAAAATTCGACCAAATGCGCAAAGGCACATGCCAGTTTCCTGAAGTTTTGCAGATTCCTGATAAACATAAAGCGATTTATATACAGAATGTAGTGGGCGGAAAATTACCTACTAACTTACATAATTTAGCGATTGCAAATCATTACTTAGAAAGTGTGCGCTGTAATTACACGCCTATGTTAATGGCAAACTCAAAGTAACTTACCTTAGGTTTAAT
Organism: Methylotenera sp.; assembly: GCA_041687795.1. Lineage (GTDB taxonomy): Bacteria > Pseudomonadota > Gammaproteobacteria > Burkholderiales > Methylophilaceae > Methylotenera. The sequence goes on from JBDNJL010000152.1 coordinate 3,755, forward strand.
TAAAAATGTGTCTGTAAAAATGCGTTAAGTTTTTAATGTAACACGTCCATGTAACAAGGCTTTGTATTAAATTATTTATGGTTTTTAAGCAAACAAAAAAAGGTAATGCAGAGAATGCATTGCCTTTTTCAGTTTTTAGCGCTTACTCAACAATTTTTTTAAGATTACTTAAGCCGCCATCGTAAACACCACTAATAACATCTGATGCTGTTTTTTCATCAGCTGGCGCTTTTGGTTTAAATGAACCTTGCCAAACTACTACTGATTTATCAGCACTATTTGAATACACATGCAATGATGATGAATATCCGCTCACTGGCAAAACGCTATCAGTAATTATGTAGCTCATGGTTTTGTCATTAGCATTATTAGCAGTCAAAGTTTCATTAATTTTGCCACCATCTTGTAATGTTAAAACACGCATGGCATCTTTTTTAAAGTCTGCACCTTCTGTAATCTTAGTTTTTGCCACTGCAGGATGCCGAGTACCCAAATCGCTAAATTTTGCAATTTTTCCCAAGTTTTAGCAGCTGGTGCGTTGATATTGACACTTTTAATGACGTACATCGACGCATCATCTGCTGCCGAAGCAGTGGTGACTGAACTAAACATTGCTCAACCAACAGCAATCCAAATTTTATTCATCATATTTATCCTTAATTTATACAAAGTTGTATAGAGCCATTTAATGTAAATATTGACCAATAAAAGAATTATTAATCTATATTAATCATATATTAGTAACATATTATTCAGCATACATATAAAATACTAAATTACATATACAGGTCTGTATATAGATTTTTTATATCTTTTAGTATAAAATATTTTTATTGCAGTTCTACGCGACCCGAAAGCAATTATGTCTTTACTAAAAAATAAAATATTAGTGGTAGCCAGCGACCTCTTTCAAACAAGAGGCATTAACTCGACTGGTGTTGACACGATTGTTGCAGTGGCGGGCACGACAAAAATGACACTATATAAATATTTTAATAGCAAAGAAGCGCTAATTTTAGAAGTGTTAGCTAAAGGTCATCAAGACTTCCAAACATGGTTAAACGATAAACTTACTACAAACACAAGAAAACCGAGCGAAAAGTTACAAAAACTTTTTGATTTTATTGAAGAGTGGGTGACCTCGCCAGACTTCAGGGGCATGGGCTTTATTAAAGCATCTGCTGAATTTCCTAATGAAGAAAATCCAATACATCAACTTTCTTCAGAGCAATCTCGCCAATTTAAACAATACATCAGCAGTCTTGCAGTTGACGCTGGAATTCAAGATGCGGATGGTTTAGCGTTGCAGCTATCTTTATTATTTGAAGGTGCAGTGCAAGCAGAGCAAATGAAACGAGGTTCTGGTGCTATTAAATATGCAAAAAAAGCTGCTAAAATTCTCATCGATGGCGCGCTAACAAATTAAATCTACTTAACCTATTCAACTAAATGTTGCCTGATGAAGGCAATCCCCACGATAATAGCTGTTTTAAATTCTCACAGCCTTTACACATGCCTATACTAATCTGCGGTTCACTTGCATTTGACACCATTATGATCTTTCAAGATCATTTCAAAAACCATATTCTGCCAGACAAAATTCATAAGTTAAGCGTCTCATTCTACGTACCTGAAATGCGCCGTGAGTTTGGTGGCACAGCAGGTAATATTGCTTATAATTTGCAATTGCTAGAAGGCGAACCACTTATTATGGCGACTGTAGGCGAAGACTTTGGCACTTATACTCAGTGGCTAAATACAAACAAACTCAATACCACCCATATTAAAACTATTGTGAATAGCTTTACGGCACAGGCGTTTATTACCACGGATATGGACGACAACCAAATTACTGCATTTCATCCTGGAGCAATGTCAGAATCACACCGAAATAGCGTGAATGACGCACAAGATGTTGCGCTCGCAATTATTGCTCCAGATGGTCGTGACGGTATGTTTCAACATGCGCGCGAGTGTTTTGATGCTGGGATTCCATTTTTGTTTGACCCAGGACAAGGCTTGCCAATGTTTAATGGCGAAGAGCTTTTGCAGTTTATTGATATGGCTGATTATTTGGCTGTAAACGATTACGAATCACAAGTGATTCAAGATAAAACAGGCTTATCGTTAGATCAACTTGCGCAAAAAGTAAAAGCGCTTATCGTTACATTAGGTAGCGAAGGTTCGCAGATTTACACAGATGGTCAACGTTATGATGTGCCATGCGTTAAAGCAGATAGAATCGTTGACCCTACAGGTTGCGGTGATGCTTATCGTGCAGGTTTGTTATACGGTATGGCGAAAGGTTGGGATTGGCTAACTTGCGGAAGGTTAGGTGCGACAATGGGGGCAATTAAAATTGCTAGTCGTGGAGGACAAAATCATAATCCAACACGCGCTGAAATTGAGATTGTCTACACGCAAGCGCTTGTAAACGAAACTGCATTAGCAGAAAATATTACCGCTTAGTCCATTTCAACGAAGATAATGCACTAAAGAACCTTTATTTAAACAAGAATCCATTATTTGTAAAAAAATTGAAAATGCAACATTAAAAGTTACAAGCAGTCATGCAACTAGACAATAGTTTTGCATCACTTTAATGTTAGCTACTAAGTAACATTTTTTAGGGAGTTTTTGAGTATGAAAATGACACGATTATTTGCAGTTAGTTTAATTGCCTTATTACTAGGCGCTTGCGCAAGCTCGAATTCTGGCAGCGTATATAGCCGTGATGATGCGCGTAAAGTGCAAACCGTTAGAACCGGCATTGTAGAAAGTGTGCGCCAAGTAAAACTTGAAGGCACTAAAACGCCAATTGGCACTGTAGCTGGTGGCGCTGTAGGCGGTATTGCTGGCAGCTCAGTAGGTGGTGGTCGTGGCGGTGCTATTGCAGCAGTTATCGGCGCGGTAGTGGGTGGGCTAGTTGGCTCAGCAGCAGAGGAAGGTTTTAGCCGTAAAGATGGTTTAGAAATCACAGTTAAATTAGATGGTGGCAGCTTAGTATCTGTTGTGCAAGAAGCTGATGAGGTTTTTAATGCTGGCGATAAAGTTCGTTTACTTGAAAGTGGTGGAGCAACACGTGTCACTCACTAACTAAGTTTTCTTTGGCTACTTAGTTTCGTATTAAACAAATACTATTATTCAAAAATCCGCTTGGCTAGCTGCGTAATTGGCTAGCTAAGCATTGTCAACAAAGCTTCATCTTACTGTCATACGTTTTTCACTTTTAGTCACTAAAGTACCTTTACTAAAAAGGAGAACAATATGGTGCGAAAAGCATATGCCTCAATTGACAGGGCTCAAGATTATCATCAGCAAGCACAACACCGTCAGCATACAGACTCACAACATAACATCCAAAGACGTTTGTACGTCAGCCTTGCGCGCACGCATGCTGAAATAGAAGAAGCACAACGTTTGCGTTATAAAGTATTTGCCGAAGAAATGGGCGCGCAAGTTTCTGGTACTGGCGGGCTTGATATTGATGGCTTTGATAAATTTTGTGATCACTTAATTGTACGCGACAGTGGCACCCAGCAAGTAATTGGCACATACCGCATTTTAGGCCCAAGAAAAGCAAATGAAGCTGGTGGCTATTACTCAGCAGGAGAGTTTGACCTAAGCCGTTTATCACATCTGTTTGACCGCACTGTTGAAGTAGGTCGTGCATGCGTACACCAAAACTATCGCAACGGCGGCACTATTACCATGTTATGGGCTGGCCTTGCAAAATACATGCAAATTCATCATTACGAATACATGATAGGTTGCGGAAGTGTGAGTATGTCTGATGGTGGGCATGCAGCAGCAAGCTTATATACAAAATTAAAAGACGATTATTTAGCACCACTCGAGTACCGCGTATTTGCGCGCAATCCACTGCCAGTCCAATCCTTACGCACAGATATGCAAGTAGCTTGCCCCCCGTTAATTAAGGGTTATTTGCGTCTGGGCGCATATATTTGTGGCGAAC
>JBDNJL010000153.1:0-15098 GCA_041687795.1 Methylotenera sp.
CAGCCCATGCAAATGACTGGAACTCAAGTCCTAATAATTGGAGTTATGATATGCAATGGCAGACTAAAGAGGATGCTAAGGCTAAAGATAAGTGGGAGCGTAGAGGCTGTTAATAAATTAATATATGATGCCAAAACTTAATGGAAAATCATAGTGACAAGCAAGTTTGAGGAGTTAAAGAAATTTATCATTAAAGATATGCGCACAAGCCATATCTATCAACCTGTTATGCTCATCGAGTTGCTCAAAAACAATGGCAAAAGAACAGTCACGGAAATTGCTAAAGCATTTGTTAATCGTGACCCTACTCAGGTTGAATACTACTCAAATATTGTAAAAAATATGGTGGGTAAAGTGCTTACCAAAAATAGAGGTGTTACATATAAACAAGACGACACTTATTTTCTGACTGGTATTAACGACTTGGACGAATATCAACGTGAAGACTTAATCAAGCTATGCCAGCAACGATTAGAGGGATATGAAGCAAAGCGTGGGAACGCTATGTGGGAACATCGCAGACGTGGTCACAAACCAATTAGCGGTTCAATAAGATACGTTGTATTAAAGCGTGCAGAATTTAGGTGTGAACTGTGTGGCATATCTGCGGACGAGAAGAATCTTGAAGTTGACCATATACATCCACAAAGTTTAGGTGGCATCGATGATTTATCAAACTACCAAGCGCTCTGCTACACCTGTAATGCTAATAAGGGAAATACCGACGATACTGATTTTCGTTCATTAAAAACTCAATACGAACATCGTGAAGCATCATGCTTGTTATGCCATACGCCAACTGAGCGACCAATTATTGCAGAAAATGCACTAGCGTATGCTATTCGTGATGGATTCCCTGTCACACCATTACACACACTCATCATTCCAAAAAGACATGTAGCAGATTACTTTGGGCTTACTCAAGCAGAAATTAACGCAACGACTAAACTGATTGATAACTTACGCGAATCCATTATGAAAGAAGATGCGACAGTTGAAGGGTTCAATATTGGAATGAATTGTGGTGAAGTGGCAGGACAAACCATATTTCACTGTCACATACACTTAATTCCACGCAGACTAGGTGATGTCGACAATGCCAGAGGCGGTGTGCGGCATATCATTGCGGGTAAAGGCGATTACTAAATAAATGCCAATCATCCGCCCAAAACACAGCGCGTGTATAGCCAGGTGAGGTATGAAGTTGTTATCTAGTTGATGCATTGATTAGCGCTTTGCATAAACCTAGTATACGGATGGGTTGCAGTCCAAGCCCAGCCAAATTCAGGAAGTGCAGTAGTCATCACCTTAATACAAATAAATAATTGAGTAATTTTTGTAAAATATTTTTTTGATCTGCTGTTTTAAAAGTGATGTGGTCTAGTTGCTAAAAAACTGATGGTTGTTTGTCAAAAACATAGTGTATAAGGTATCGCTATAAAGACCCGCCAGAAATGGTGGGGTGGGGGTATGGTGGGGTCGGTATTTGGTGGAATGCGAAAGGGCACCCCCTTGCTAGATTATTTCAGTACTTTTATTAGACCGTCACTAGCAGTGCAAAATAACTACCGCATTTAGCTTGGCATTCATTTCATCGGGTTGTTTTGCGGCTAAAAGGGGTATGACTTTATAAAATTTGCTAATCGTTCGTCCAAAACACAGTGCATAGTTAATTAGGTACCATCGAACCAAAAACGGGGTGGTGGGGCTACGGTGGGGTGTTGATACTGAGCTTTCAATATTGCTACACAAGTAAATAAGCGAAAGCATATGCTAACTTTAGTTGGTATATTTGATGGTATCTTGTAAAATAAAATAATAAAAGTAAATAGATACCTATGTTTTAATTGATTGTTTGGGGGACTCTTTCCCACCAATAAAGACGCCCCTTTCGAGAGATTGGGGCGTTTTTCATTTGTATCCCGTGGCGCACTCATGACACACTTCAAAACAGCATTGCAACAAGCCCTGCTTTTCTAATTGCCGTAACAGAAAGATAAATTTACTCAATCATCATTGTAGGGAAATTTAACGTGGCCATATCTGACGACTAAAATAGCGAGTGCAATGAGTAAAATAGAACCAGAAAGCGCAAACATGCGTAGTGCATCAAGCTCTTTAATATCAAGCACTAAGAACCTTGCCAGCGCAATAATGCCGATATATAACGGGTAACGCACAGGTAAATTGCCAGTGCCTAAATAGTGATTAAGCATGGAAATCACTTCTAGGTACAAGAATAGTATGAGTAAATCACCTACCGTAATCGTGCCTGCTTGCCAGATTAGTCTTATTTCTTGATACACGCCGAATACTGTTGCTAGGCCGATGATAATGAGTACAAGCTGACTAACTAAACCTAGACTTTTTTGCGCTAACTGCGTGAATTTATTAGGTGTCATCATTGGCTCTTTTGTGCATTAAATTGAAAATTATTATACCAGTGTGTTGATAAAAGTCGCTTGCAAAAACTTGGCATAACCAAAGCCTGCTATCAAAAAAATTTAAACCGTAAAACTAGCATGCAGGTTTTGCTTGAGGCTCGTGCTGTGCGTGTTAATGTATCGCTGGTGGATTTGAAGGACTTACTGACTAGCCTTAGCAATGCATTTAAAGCCATCAAACATTAGATAAAGCGCTAGATGCGGGGTATGCTTATAAGAGCCGGGCAATAGATAACATATGGGTGGCGTTTTGTTTAAGCTTTACCATTAATCTAGCACACTTTAAGCCAGTTCACTTTAATCTATTGAAAAAACAAAAAACTAAAAAAATTAGTACTAGATAAGGCAATACAACCATGAAAAAAATATTTTATATTGATTACCCACAAGAACATATTGAAGGCCAAGCACATGCTTACCGCTGTGCATATTGCAAAGTGGTGACTACGACGATTAACGGGCTTTTAGAAAGCCACTTAGCCACGTGTGAATACAGAATTGCAAAGGAGCGCGAAGGGTTCGAATGTGGCGTAGAAAAACAAAGTGTAGCCGCTAATGTGTGTGATGACTTTGATTAACTTTTACAATAAGCAGGCGTTTTTTAATTAGGAACATACTATGACGATTCCGCATACCATACTCATTACAGGCGCTAACCGTGGCATTAGTTTAGAGTTTACCAAACAATATGCGGCTGATGGCTGGCAGGTGCTTAGCTGTTGCCGTAAGCCACAGTCTGCAAGTGAATTGCAAGCGTTAGCTAACCAACATCAAAATATACAAATTTACGCGTTAGATGTGGCGGATTTTGCGCAGATTGATGCACTGGCTTTAGAATTAAATTCGCAAAAAATTGATGTGCTACTCAATAACGCTGGTGTTTATCCTAGTGGCAGTTCTGCTGATTTAGATGACGCGGTTTGGGCACTATCGTTTAAAATTAATAGTATGGCACCGCTTAAAATGGCACAGGCTTTTGTGGCGCATATTGCTGCGAGTGAACTAAAAAAAATTGCCACGCTTAGTAGTAAAATGGGTAGCTTAGAGGACAATACTAGCGGTGGTAGTTATATTTATCGTAGTAGTAAAACAGCGGTGAACATGGTGATGAAAAGTTTAGCGTTGGATGTTAAAGAGCTTGGCATGAGCGTATTAACATTGCATCCAGGCTGGGTACAAACCGACATGGGCGGCCCGAACGGTTTAATTAATACAACCACTAGCGTTAAGGGTATGGTCAAGGTGATTGAGAATTTATCGCTCGCTAATACTGGTAAATTTATTGCGTATGATGGTAAAGAGATTGCTTGGTAGGCTTTACTTGTTAAGCTTGACGGTTTTACCGTCTTGGGGAAAAACTTAACGGTTTTGCCAATTAAAGTAAAAAACTTAACGGTTTTTTACAGACACATTTTATAGACTCATTTTTACAACACTGCAATTACTTAAATGTTGCTTTAAAAGGTGCGCGTTCTTCTAGCTCGGTGGCGTAGGCGGCAATGCCTTGCGATTCTTTTTCTATAAAATGGCTAATAGCGGCGGCAAAATCTGGCTGTGCAATTTTGTGAAATGAGCATGTGGCTCTAGGTTTAAAGCCGCGTGCTAATTTGTGTTCACCTTGCGCGCCACCTTCAAAATATTGAATTTTTTCTGCAATACAAAACTCCTGCGCTTGATAATAACAAAGCTCAAAGTGTAAATTTGGCACATATTGCAGCGCGCCCCAATAACGCCCGTATAGGCAACTTTGGTGATAAATATTAAGTGCTGCGGCGATTGGTTTATTGTCCATACTAGCAATAATGAGCAAAATATTTTCGGGCATGGTTTGCCCAATTTGACTAAAAAATTGTTGTGTTAAATATGGCGTAGAGTGATGCTGGTGGTAAGTATTTGCATAGCAGTCATAAAAAAACTGCCATTGTTCTGGGGTAATATCTGCGCCTTTTATGCGATGGCATACAACGCCTGAGGCAACCACTTTTTTACGCTCTTGATGAATTTTTTTACGTTTATCGTGGCTAAGCGTGCTTAAAAAATGTTCAAAATCGTTAAAATCTTCGTTTTTCCATCTAAATTGCACGCCAGTACGTTGCATCCAACCTGCTTGTTTTAGGGCGCTTGCGGAATCATCATCTGGAAAAATAATATGTGCGGAAGATAGCCGATGCTTCTGCATGATCTCGGCTAAGGCTTCTAGCATTAAGGTTTGAATTTCTGGTGTTTTGCTAAGCAAACGCGCGCTGGTAATTGGTGTAAATGGAATGGCAGAAAGTAATTTTGGATAATAATTTAAGCCGCTACGCTGATACGCTTCAGCCCATGCCCAATCAAATACATATTCACCATAAGAGTGGCTTTTAAGGTACAAAGGCATGGCGCCAACGAGCGCTTCACCGTCATGCACAAGCATTGGGTAAGGTTGCCAACCTGTGCCAGAACCAACAGAGCCAGAATCTTCAAACGCTGATAAAAATGTATGGCTAAGAATGGGCATATCGCCCACTAATGCGTTCCAACTTGCCGCGTCAGCTGTATGGATGCTGTCTGAAATTTCTAGTTTAAGTGCCATTACTCATTATATGTACGTGCTGAGTAGTGTGAGGGGAAAATTTGAATTTAGTTTTACTAAACCAAATTTTTGAAAATACTTTGAAGATTTTTTAATGAATTAAAGCGAGTTTTTACGTGGGTTGTTTGAGGCTTGTTTGTTTTTACGTTTAATATTAGTGGCAGCTTCAAATTCTTCAGATTTTTGCAATTCCATTGCGGCTTCTGCAGCTTTTCTGCGTTCAATATTTTTTAATTGCACAGATTGCAGTTCGTCCAAAGTAATCAGCCCATCTTGATTTAAATCTACTTGGCCAAAATGGCGTGCCACTTGCGGTAAGCTTTCTGTAGCTTCTTGACGATCTAACGAACCGTCGTTATCTTTATCTGAAGTTAAAAAGCGCTCTTTAATTCTTTCTTGCATCGAACGGCGGCGCTCAATAATTTGATCATGCCCTGGATCGACCGTGCGCGAAAAGTCATCAAGTACTTTGCGTAACCTCAAACGATCTTCTTGGCTAAAATTGAGGTTGAGTGTTTGCTGTGTGCCATCTGATAAAACCTCATCATCGGCAACGCGCTTTGCTAAGCCTTGTTTACTAAAATCTTGTGGCGTATTCATTAAATTAACTTTTTCAGCTGCTACGGCTTGCCGCATGGTTGCAACACAAATAATTAGCGACAAAATGGCAGTAAAGCCAGCACAAGCTAATAATGACAAGCTTTTGTGAGCTAAGCTTGCGATTGGTACATTTTTATGTGATGCAAAATTTAGCAAGTTTAGTATCCTAGAATATTATGTAATTCTCTATGATGTTAATCAAAGCGCTGTTTAGTAACAAAACTAATTGCAAAAATGAATCGTAATAATGAGCCACGATTGTTAATCGAATGTTTCATATATTGTTGAAATTGTAAAAATTTGTAACTCAACTTTATAAATAATACTATCAAACTAATATCCTTTCTACGACTCATAAATTTGTAATTAGTTTGCAACTCAGGCTAGATTTTCAGTAAAATCAAATGCTAGTGGATACTCTCTTAAAAAAGTGTTGGGTTAAACCTTACCAAAGACTTTAGCCAATCTTATGGAAACAAATAAAATGGTCGCTGATGATAGTAAAAAAATCCAACAAAAAAAGATTTTAGTCGTTGATGACGATATTCGTCTGCGCGAGTTGTTACAACGCTACTTAACCGAGCAAGGCTTTAGCGTTAAAGTTGTGACAGACGCTAAAGAAATGGACGCTGTACTCGCCAACGAAACAATGGATTTGCTGGTGTTGGATTTAATGCTGCCTGGTGAAGATGGCCTATCTATTTGCAGAAGAGTTCGCGGTAGCGGCACCATGATGCCGATTATTATGCTGACCGCGCGCGGTGATGAAGTGGATAGAATTATCGGGCTTGAAATGGGCGCAGACGACTACCTGCCAAAACCATTTAATCCACGCGAACTGTTAGCGCGTATAAACGCTGTAATGCGCAGGCACGAACGCTTGCAACCAAGTGCACCTGCAACAAATAGTGATAACGTAACGATAGGCGAGTTTGTGTTTAATGCATCTACACGTTCACTCACGAAAAATGGTCATGCCATTACCATTACCAGCGGGGAGTTTGCGCTGCTAAAAGTATTTGTAGATCATCCACGCCAGCCGCTCTCGCGCGATCGCTTAATGTACCTAGCGCGCGGACGTGAGTTAGACGTGTTTGACCGAAGTATTGATGTGCAAGTGTCACGTTTGCGTAAATTGGTAGAGCCTGATTCAGCGCACCCGCGCTATTTGCAAACAATGTGGGGCTTTGGCTATGTGTTTATTCCTGATGGCGAAGTGGATGAATAAAAAAGTGTTTTGTAACACTAACCGCCAGCGCGCTTAAGTATTTTGCTATTTAAACAAATAACTTAACCGTTATTTACAGACACATTTTCAATTATCTTTTATATTGCCGATTCCATTGAAAATACGCCTTTTACCTAAAACTTTGCTTGCAAGAATTATGCTGCTCATAGCCGTATTATTAGGCATTGGGCAGTTTGCCTCGCTTAAAATTTTTGAGTACTTTGAGCGTGAACCACGCGCAGAAGCCACTGCCTTACAAGCCGTAACTGTAGTGAATTATACCCGCGCATCACTCATTGCCGCGCAAGAAAACTTACGTTTAGCTTTACTTTCAGAGCTCACAGGCAAAGAAGGTGTGCGAATTTATTACGCAGACTTTATGGAAGAAATTGAGCCACTACCAAATGACCCGTTTATCAATATGGTGGCAATAAAAATTAAAGAGCGACTCGGTCTTGAAACTATCATTACCGTCAATCATTACGGCGTGGAAGGCTTATGGGTAAGTTTTAATATCGGCTTAGATGACTTTTGGGTGGTGATTCCGCGTATACATGTAGAGCGTCCTTTCCCTTGGCAATGGTTTGGTTGGGGCGCCTTGGTGCTTATGCTGTCATTAGGTGGTGGTTATCTTTTAGCGGCGCGTATTAACCGTCCACTTAATTTATTAGTACTTGCGGCAAACCAAATCCGCGATGGTGAGCGCCCAGAAAAGCTGCCTGAAGATAGCGTGACAGAATTGCGCGAAGTGAGTAGTACTTTTAACAAAATGGCGGCATCATTAGCAGAGCTAGATGCAGAGCGTACATTAATTTTAGCAGGCGTTTCGCATGATATACGTACGCCACTTGCTAGGCTACGTTTGGCTGTTGAAATGTTGCCTGACGAAAAATGCGGAAGTCTAAAAGAAGGCATGGTGTTAGATATTGGCGACATGGACAACATCATTCATCAGTTTTTAGACTTTGTAAAAGGTGTTGAAGGTGAACCCTCACAAATGGTGGATATTAACAGCCTGCTTACCTTACTCTATGATCGCCAATCTCGCGCTGGACGCGACTTAACCGTGCAGTTAGCGCCCACTTATTTTATTGCAATTCGCCCGCTTGCTATGCAACGTTTGCTAGATAATTTAGTAGGTAATGCTTACAACTATGGCGGTGGCAATGTGACTGTTGCTAGTAAAATCACAGCTTCAGACGTCATCATCAGTGTGTACGACAAAGGGCCAGGCATTCCAGAAACGCATGTGGAAAAATTACTGCGCCCGTTTGAACGCTTAGATACTGCAAGAAGTAACGCTGGAGGAAGCGGTTTGGGTTTAGCCATTGCAGACAGAATTGCAAAGCTACATAAAGGTAAATTAGAGTTGATTAACCGACCAGAGGGCGGCTTAGAAGCGCGATTAAGTTTGCCGATTATTTATTAATTAGTTTTTGATGAGTGAATTTAAGCTTGCAAAAACTTAACCCATTTTTATAAACACATTTTTTATTCAGCCTTTTGCGTGTTCGGCTCAAACCAATTGAGTTTTTCTCTTAACTGTACTACTTCACCCACTATTGTTAAGCACGGCGGTTTTAAACCAGCAGCAACCACTTTTTCCGCTAAATCTGCTAGTGTTGCTATCACTACTTTTTGGCGTTGCGTTGTGCCTTGCTGCACTACCGCAACTGGCATCGTGGCCGCAACACCATGCAAAATCAGTTTTTCGCAAATCTCTTTTAACCCCACCAGCCCCATGTAAATCACCACGGTTTGACGTGGTCGTGACATCGCAACCCAATCTAAATCCAACATAAGCTCTTTAGAATTTTCTTTGGCTTTTAAATGCCCTGTGATGAACAAGCATGCTTGGGCGTAATCGCGATGCGTGAGTGGAATACCCGCATAACTTGAAACGCCGTTCGCAGCGCTAATGCCAGGCACTACTTGAAACGGCACGCCATGCTGCATGAGCGTTTCAATTTCCTCGCCACCGCGCCCAAAAATAAACGGGTCGCCGCCTTTTAAGCGCAATACTTGCTTACCTTGCAACGCTAACTTTACTAATAGCTCGTTAATTTCTTCTTGTGGTAGCGTATGTTGGTCGCGTGATTTACCTACATAAATCAATTCAGCATCACGCCGCACAAGCTCCATCACTTCTGGGCTGATTAATTTATCGTACACACAGACATCACACTGTTGCATTAAACGTAGCGCTCTAAACGTTAGCAAGTCTGGGTCGCCAGGACCGCCACCCACCAAAAATACCTCGCCTTTATTTGCAGTTGCGTCTGCATCACTTAGTAGCGAACCTAATAATTCTCGCGCGGCTTGTTCTTGGCCTGATAAAACGCGCTCCACCATTGGGCCTTGCAACACACCCTCCCAAAACCTACGACGTGCTTGCGTAGTGGGGAATTTGGCTTTAACGGCATCGCGGAACTCACCGGCAATACTAGCAATACGGCCATAAGTGGCTGGCAACATCGTTTCAATTTTGGTACGAATATAGCGTGCCAATACTGGCGCATTACCTTCGCTAGAAATAGCAATCACCACTGGACTTCGATCAATAATTGAACCCATCGTGAACGTACATAAATCTGGGGCATCAACCACGTTTACAGGGATATTTTGCGCTTTGCAGGCAACCGATACCGCCACATTCACCGCTTCATCATCGGTGGCGGCAATGACCATACACGCACCAGCAATTTGGCTTAGTTCAAAGTTTGCATGGACATATTGAATATCACCTGTGGTCACCATGTCTGCAAGCTCGCGGCAGATTTCCGGGGAATATAAGGTAATAGCCGCGCTAGCTTTAAGCAACATGCTGACTTTGCGCGTTGCAACCTCACCGCCACCTATGACCACGCAACGGCGGTTTTTGATATTAAAAAAGATTGGAAGTGCTAGCATGTATCGCTTTTACGTTTTTTGAATTGAGTCTATTTTACTGCTAAGTCAGCAAATACGCTAAAATTACACCTTTAAAATTTTAAACTTTCGCTGTGTCAAACTTAACTAAAATTACTCAACCTAAAAAAGTATTCATTAAAACATTTGGCTGCCAAATGAATGAATACGACTCATCGCGCATGGCGGATATGCTGAGTAGTAGTGACGGCATGGTGGAAACTTTAAATGTAGAAGAAGCCGACGTCATTTTGCTCAACACTTGTTCTGTGCGCGAAAAAGCCGAAGAAAAAGTATTTAGTCATTTAGGTCGCTTTATTCCTCTAAAAAAAGCCAACCCAAATTTAGTGATTGGGGTTGGCGGTTGTGTCGCTTCGCAAGAGGGCGATAACATAATTAAACGAGCGCCGTATGTAGATGTGGTATTTGGTCCGCAAACCTTGCATCGTCTGCCTGACATGATTAAGAGCAGTCAAAGTAGCGGAAAGTCGCAAGTAGATATTAGCTTTCCAGAAATTGAAAAATTTGACCATTTACCACCGCCACGTGTGGAAGGTGCGAGTGCATTTCTTAGCATCATGGAAGGTTGTAGTAAATATTGCAGCTTTTGCGTAGTGCCCTTTACGCGCGGCGAAGAAGTCTCGCGTCCGTTTGATTCCATCTTGCTTGAAGCAGTGCAATTGGCCGAACAAGGTGTAAAAGAAATCACCTTGCTTGGGCAAAACGTGAATGCTTACCACACAGAGTTTGATGGCGTTGAAGCGGATTTAGCCATGCTCATTGAATACATTGCAGAAATTGAGCAAATTGAGCGTATTCGTTTTACCACTAGCCACCCGAATGAAATGAATCAGCGGCTGATTGATTGTTTTGCTAATATTCCTAAACTTGCAGTGCAATTACATTTACCTGTGCAAGCAGGATCTGACCGTGTGTTGATGGCGATGAAGCGTAATTACACAGCACTGCAATTTAAATCTACCATTCGTAAATTGCGCGTTGTGAGTCCAAATTTAACATTTACGTCAGATTTTATTGTAGGCTTTCCTGGTGAAACGGAAGCAGAGTTTGAAGCTACCGTAAAACTCATGACAGACGTTGGCTTTGATTACAGCTTTAGCTTTTTATACAGCCCACGCCCAGGCACGCCAGCTTCATATTTAACGGATGAAACCCCACATGATGTAAAACTTGCGCGGCTTACAAGATTGCAAGATTTAAACGAAGCGCAAGGAAAAGCCATTAGTAAAAGCATGCTAGGCACAATCCAGCGAATTTTAATTGAAAGTGCATCGTGGAAAAACGCGGCTGAACTAGCAGGCAAAACAGACAATAACCGCATTGTAGATGTAGCGGGAGATGCAAGTTTAATTCATCAATTTGTGAACGTAAAGATTATAGATGTATCGAACCCACGTCGTTTACGTGGCAAAATTTTAAGCTAACTTCATTACACTAAAAAAAACTTAACCACTTTCTACAGACACCTTTTTAAAATTTAACATTTTATAAGTATTAGAAAACTTAATGGAAATCACCTTACAGCCTGAAGATAATATGCGTTTAGCGAATCTATGCGGCGCGCTAGATGAAAATATTAAACAAATTGAAGATACGCTAGAAGTAAGCATCTCTCGTCGCGGTGGACATTTTAGGTTCACAGGTGCAGTGCACAACATGCGACTTGCTGTCCAGCTGTTAGAAAATTTTTACGTGCGCGCAAAAAAACCTATTAATTTAGATGAGATTCAACTTGGCTTGGTGGAAATTGATAAACTAAAACCTGAAGATGTGGCGAACTCAAACGCACCAACTTTAATGACGCGGCGCACCGAGTTACATGGTCGCACGCCACGCCAAGTATCGTATTTGCAACAAATTCAAGACCATGATATTGCCTTTGGTATTGGGCCAGCAGGTACGGGTAAAACTTATTTAGCAGTAGCTAGTGCGGTAGATGCAATGACCCGCGACCGTGTAAAGCGTATTGTTTTAGTTCGCCCTGCGGTTGAAGCTGGTGAGCGTTTAGGTTTTTTACCCGGAGACTTAAACCAAAAAGTTGACCCCTATTTGCGCCCTTTATACGATGCATTGTATGATTTAGCAGGTTACGACACGGTCAATAAAATGTTTGAGCGTGGAGCAATTGAAGTTGCACCCCTAGCTTACATGCGTGGACGCACACTCAACCAAAGTTTTATTATTTTAGATGAAGCGCAAAATACTACACCAGAACAAATGAAAATGTTTTTAACCCGCATTGGTTTTGGCACAAAAGCAGTCATCACGGGTGATGTCACGCAAATTGACTTACAACGACATCAAAAAAGTGGCTTGATAGAAGCACAAAAAATATTAAAAGACGTAAAAGGCATCGCAATGACACATTTTTTATCTGCCGATGTCGTACGCCATCCATTGGTACAAAAAATCATTACTGCATATGAAGACTATGAATCGAAGCAAAATGAACCATCACGCTAAGGTTTAGTCATTTTAATAAACAGCCAATTTATAAAATGAGCCACTCAATAGTTAACCATTAATCCGATAGAGGTCATCATGGCACTGGTTTCACTACGTCAATTATTAGATCACGCTGCTGAGCATGATTACGGCATCCCTGCATTTAATGTGAATAACATGGAGCAAGTGAAAGCGATTATGCAAGCAGCAGATACGACCAGCAGTCCAGTTATTCTGCAAGCTTCCGCTGGTGCGCGGCAATATGCGGGTGAAGCGTTTTTACGACACCTAGTATTAGCAGCAATTGAATCTTATCCGCATATTCCTGTGGTAATGCATCAAGATCACGCCCATACACCAGCGATTTGCATTCAAGCCATGCGCTCTGGATTTTCTAGCGTAATGATGGATGGCTCATTAATGGAAGATGCAAAAACGCCATCTACTTACCAATACAATATCGATGTATCTAAAAAAGTAGTGGGATTCGCTCATGCTATTGGCGTTTCGGTCGAGGCTGAATTAGGTGTGCTCGGTTCGCTAGAAACTGGTTTAGCAGGTGTAGAGGATGGCTCTGGTGCTGAGGGCGTATTAAATCAATCTCAATTATTAACCGATCCAGAAGAAGCTGCTGATTTTGTGCACCAAACAGGCGTCGATGCATTAGCGATTGCGATTGGCACATCGCACGGCGCTTACAAATTCACCAAACCCCCTACGGGAAAAACACTATCGATCCAACGTATTAAAGAGATTCATACACGCATACCGAATACGCATTTAGTTATGCACGGTTCATCCTCTGTCCCGCAAGAATGGCTAAAAATAATCAATGCTTACGGTGGTGACATGGGCGAAACTTATGGTGTACCAGTTGAGGAGATTGTTGAGGGCATTAAGCATGGCGTGCGAAAGGTAAATATTGATACCGACTTACGCATGGCGTCAAGTGGCGCTATCCGCCAGTATTTTGATCAGCATAAAAAAGAATTTGACCCTAGGAAATTTCTAACTGCAGCTACCATTGCCATGCGCGGGATTTGCATCGCGCGTTATGAAGCGTTTGGTTCTGCTGGTTATGCCAATAAAATTAAACCAATTTCTTGCGAGTATATGGCTGAACGCTACAAAAGTGGCGAATTAGATTCCATCGTAAAAAATGTAATCGATACTGAAAATAAAACAAAGAACGGCTCTAAATGATGACAGCTATTAAAAATAAACGCCGCAAACTGGTGGTTGGTAATTGGAAAATGTATGGTGACTTATCTAGCAACCAACGAAGATTAGGCGATATCGTGAATGGTTTAAGTACGTTTAACCTTGCCGATTACGCCATATGTCCGCCCAACCCTTATCTCTTTCAAGCTCGCGAGCTATTAAGTGCTACTGAAATTGCATGGGGTGGGCAGAACGTAAACCAGCATGAAAAAGGCGCATTTACCGGCGCGGTTGCAGCCCACATGTTGACTGATCTAGGTTGCACTTATGTTTTACTAGGCCACTCGGAAAGGCGCGTATTATTTAATGAAACCAATTTGACGGCTGCTGCTAGATTTGACGCTTCCGTCAAAGCTGGTTTAACGCCTATACTATGCGTAGGCGAAACGCTAGCAGAACATGAAGCTGGTTTAACTGAGGTAATTGTTGCGAGCCAAATGGATGCGGTTATGGCCACTTTAAACGATCATAGTTTTGAAGCAGCAATGAAGGTGAATATGGTATTTGCTTACGAACCCGTTTGGGCAGTGGGCACAGGCAAAACAGCTTCGCCAGAGCAGGCGCAGGCAGTCCACGAGTTTATTCGTCATCGCATTGCAAGACGTAATAGTAAAGCTGCTGAGCATGTTCGAATTATTTACGGCGGAAGTATAAAAGCGACTAATGCCAAAAAACTATTCGCCATGCCGGACGTGGATGGCGGATTAATAGGTGGTGCTTCGCTGTCTGCAGAGGAGTTTATTGCAATTTGCAAGGCAGCCAATTAATATAATAATTTAAGCGTAATTTTTAAGATAACTTTACGCTAGAATCATACCCAAGTTTAAAATCGACACTATTTGCGTTTAGGTTTTTTCTGATGATAGCTGGCAATTCTATCTATTTCATTTTTGCTGCCCAACATAATCGGCACGCGCTGATGAATGCCATTTGGTTTTACTTCTAACACTCGCTGCAAGCCTGTAGTAGAGGCTCCACCAGCTTGCTCCACAATAAAACTCATCGGGTTTGCCTCGTACATTAGACGTAATTTTCCCGTTTTAGCTTTTGCATCACTTGGATACATAAACACGCCACCACGCACCAATATACGGTGCACTTCTGCCACCATCGACGCCACCCAGCGCATGTTAAAATCTTTTTCGCGCTCGCCTTCTGTACCTTGCAAACACTCGTCAATATATCGCTGCACTGGTTCTTGCCAAAAACGATAATTGGACATATTAATTGCAAACTCTTTAGTATCTTTAGGAATTTGCATCTTCGGATGGGTCAATACAAACGTATTACTTGTTCTATCTAAAGTAAATCCATTCACGCCACTTCCAACCGTAAAAACAAACATGGTTGATGT
This sequence comes from Methylotenera sp., assembly GCA_041687795.1. Classification (GTDB taxonomy): domain Bacteria; phylum Pseudomonadota; class Gammaproteobacteria; order Burkholderiales; family Methylophilaceae; genus Methylotenera. Next base: position 14,793 of record JBDNJL010000153.1, read on the forward strand.
TCCATATAAGGCATAGCCTGAACAGATTTGCTCTGTCCCTGGTTGGAGAAAATCCGCTAATTTGACCTGATTATTATCGGCTTTTAATACGGAAAAAATTGTGCCCACCGAAATATTTACGTTCACATTTGACGACCCATCTAGAGGATCGACACATAATAAGTAAGACATTTTTTGCTTCATGGTTTGCGCCATACTAATCGGCTCAACTAACTCTTCAGAAACCACACCTGAGATATAACCACTTTTCTGGACTGCCTCGATAAAAATGTCATCAGTCAACACATCCAATGTTTTTTGCACTTC
>JBDNJL010000035.1:0-27263 GCA_041687795.1 Methylotenera sp.
GCAGAAGCTGATACAAAAATGAAAGATGGTAAGTGTGGAACAGGTAAATGCGGTGCGAACAAAAAAGCTAATATGGAAAAAGCACATGAAGGTAGTTGTAGTGCAGAAAAAGCAGCGGAAGGTAAATGCAGTGCTGAGAAAGCACATGAAGGTAGTTGTAGTGCAGAAAAAGCAGCGGAAGGTAAATGTAGCGCCGAGAAAAAAGCTAAATAATTTATCTTTAATGTGTGTATAACATGACTGTTACATCGCCTCGTATACACAGTCATGTTGCTACAAGTTCCGTGTCAAATATCACCGTTCAACAACCACTAAATGCAATCAGAGGCGTTGGATTAGGGCTAAAGCGTGAGCTTATTCCACAAATTCAAAATGCATTTGGGCAAGATTATATTGCCAACATCAATTTTGTAGAAATCGCTCCAGAAAATTGGATTAACGCAGGCGGAAAATCTGCAAAGCAATTAGACTGGTTTGCAGAACGCTATCCGATTGCCTGCCACGGTTTATGTTTATCTTTAGGCGGCATTGGTCCACTCAATACAGATTTTTTAAAGCAAGTTAAAACGTTTTTACACCAGTATCAAATTCCACTTTATACCGAACATTTAAGCTTTTCAACAGATGCTTACAACGGTCAGCATGGTTATTTGTATGATTTATTGCCCATTCCGTTTACCGAAGAAGCCGTGCATTACGTAGCAAAGCGCATACGCCAAACGCAGGATATTCTAGGCCAGCAGATTGCTATAGAAAATACCTCTTTTTACGTTGAAGCACCTATTTCAAATATGGACGAACCGACATTTTTGAATGCAGTGTTAACTGAAGCCAATTGCTTGCTGCACTTAGACGTGAATAATATTTACGTTAATAGCGTTAATTTTGGCTTTGATAGTCACGCGTTTTTACGCCAAATGCCTAGTGAACGCATTATTTATAGCCACGTTGCTGGGCACCATACACAGTCACAAGATTTATTGGTAGATACACATGGCGAAGACGTGATTGACCCTGTGTGGGCTTTGCTAAAAGATGCTTATGGACTTTTTGGTACATTCCCCACACTGTTAGAACGAGATAATAACATTCCGCCATTGCCGCAACTGATGCATGAAGTGAATAAAATTGCTGAAATGCAAGCAAGTTATGACAAGTAATTTACTCGCTTTTCAGCAATATCAGCTAGCGTTTACTGCCTATATTCGAGACCCAAAAAAACAATCACGTCCTAAAAATACAGATCCTGTGGGTATTGCGGTCTATAAAGAAATTGTTTTTACTAATTTGTTTGATGCGGTTTCTGCATGCTTTCCAGTGGCGCAAAAAGTGTTGGGTAAACGCGCTTGGTTACGTTTAGTGCAAAGTTTCTTGCGTAATCACTCGGCGAATAGTCCACTTTTCCGACAGATTCCTGAAGAATTTTTAAGCTTTTTAGCACAAAAAAGCTGTAGTGAAACACAAGTGTTGCCAGATTATTTATTCAGTCTTTGTCATTACGAATGGGTTGAGTTAGCGGTTTCATCTTCAAACAATACAATAGATTTAACATTGGTGAACGTTGAATTAGGCGTACTAAATGATGAAGCTTTAAATCGAAAATTGGTCTTTGTACCCAGTATGCAACTACTGACTTACGACTATGCAGTGCAAACTATTTCTCCGCAAAAGAAACCTAAGCATCCTATTAGCACCCAGTTATTAGCATATAGAAACTCGGCTGACATAGTGAAATTTGTTGAGCTCAATCCAGTAACGTTTAGATTACTGAGTTTATTAAGTGGCGGTGAAGTTAATGAGGCACTGACGATTAATCAAACTTTGCTAAAAATTGTAGAAGAATTGAATCGGCCAGATCAAAGCAGCATCATTAGCTTCGGTTTGGAAATTTTAGAAGACTTGCGCAGCCAAGAAGTTGTGCTTGGCGTTTATCTGTAGGTGTTTATTTTTAGGTGTTATCTTGTGAGTTTTATTTTAAAAATGTGTCTGTAAAAAACCGTTAAGTCTTTTATTGTATTATGCAATCAAGCAACCTATATTTACCTAATCACCAAAATCTGCCATTTCAATCTGACGCACTTCAATAGTCGCTAACAAGTTTTGTTGCTCAGTGGTACTCATGTCCCACCATCCTTGAATCTCATCTATGGTGCGATAACAGCCATGGCACAAACCGCTCAAATCATCAATCGCGCAGATTCCTATGCAGGGGGATTTAATAGTTTCAGTAGTTTGTATTGCCATGATAAATATTCACTTAATACTAGTATTAACTAAGTGTACCGTGGCATTGTTTAAACTTTTTGCCAGAACCACACGGACACGGGTCGTTACGACCCACTTTAACGCCTTCACGCACAATTGGGGCTGCGGAGGTTGCAGTATTTAGCGCTGCAGCTTCTGGTGTTGCGCCAGATAACGCTTCATCATAATCGGCGTGTTGATATTGTACATTTTCAACTTCTACTGGCTTTTCAACGGCTTCCGCATCAGCTTCAGTTTTTACTTGCACCAACATCGTCACTTTTGTAACTTCACTCTTCACCGTATTGAGCAAATTAGCAAATAGCTCAAAGGCTTCACGCTTATATTCTTGCTTAGGATTTTTTTGCGCGTAAGAGCGTAAATGAATGCCTTGGCGCAAATGATCTAGTGATGCTAAATGCTCGCGCCAATGGCTATCAATGCTTTGCAGCATCACAGAGCGTTCAAATTGACGCATGATATCTGCGCTAGCAAGCTCTTCTTTAGCGAAATAGGTAGCGTCTGCCGTTTCTATAATAGACTCACGCATCGTTTCTTCATGTAAATCTGGGTTTTCTTCCAGCATTTTTTCAAGAGGAATTTCTAAGCCAGTTTCAGCTTTGAGTTCTTTTTCTAATGCTGGCACATCCCAAAGTTCTTCAACACTATCAGGCGGAACGTGCGCCGCCATCATGCTTATCAATACATCGTCACGCATGGCTTTAATGGTTTGTCCTACGTCTGTAGCTTCTAACAACTCATTACGTTGCTCATAAATCACTTTTCGTTGGTCGTTCGCCACATCGTCGTATTCAAGCAATTGTTTACGAATATCAAAGTTACGGCCTTCTACTTTACGTTGTGCGTTTTCAATCGCACGTGTAACCCATGGATGCTCAATCGCTTCGCCATCTGGCATGTTGAGTTTTGTCATAATCGCTGACACACGGTCTGAAGCAAAAATACGTAGTAATTGATCTTCAAGTGATAAGTAAAAACGGCTAGAGCCAGCATCACCTTGACGTCCAGAACGACCACGCAGTTGATTATCTACGCGACGCGACTCATGACGCTCTGTACCTACAATATGCAAACCACCTGACGCTAATACTGCATCATGGCGTAATTGCCATGCCGCTTTAAGTTCAACTGCTTTCGCTATTTTTTGTTCATGAGTTAAATTAGCATCTGCTTTAACTTCTGCAATTTCCGGCTCAGGATTACCGCCAAGCACAATATCCGTTCCGCGACCAGCCATGTTCGTTGCAATAGTAATTACACCTGGGCGACCTGCTTGCACAATGATATGTGCTTCGCGCTCATGTTGTTTTGCATTTAATACTTGGTGCTCTAATTTAGCTTCGTTCAACAATTTAGAAATAAGCTCAGAGTTTTCAATTGAAGTGGTACCAACCAACACTGGCTGACCACGGTTTTGACAGTCTTGAATATCTAAAATAACCGCTTCATATTTCTCACGTGCGGTACGGTATACCTTGTCCATTTGGTCTATGCGTTGCATAGGGTTATGCGTAGGAATTACCACGGTTTCAAGGTTGTAAATTTGGTTAAATTCGTATGCTTCAGTATCGGCAGTACCTGTCATACCAGATAATTTAGCGTACATACGGAAGTAATTTTGAAAAGTAATAGAGGCAAGTGTTTGGTTCTCTTTTTGAATTGCCACGCCTTCTTTCGCTTCAACCGCTTGATGCAAACCATCAGACCAACGACGACCTGCCATCATGCGCCCGGTAAATTCATCAACAATAACGATTTCGGCATCTCTCACCACATAGTTTTGGTCACGGTGGAATAAATTACGCGCCCGCAGCGATGCATAAAGATGATGAATCAGCAGGATATTTGCTGCGTCATACAAACTCGTGCCTTCTGGCAACATGCCAGCAGTTGCGAGCAACTCTTCAGCATGCTCATGCCCTATTTCAGACATTACGACAGTTTGACCTTTTTCATCTACCCAAAAGTCGCCTTCGCCTTCTTCTTCTTTTTGCGGGTTGAGTTTGGCCGCGATTTCATTAATTTGGCTATAAAGAGCGACGCTATCATCCGCTTGACCTGAAATAATAAGCGGTGTACGTGCCTCATCAATCAAAATTGAGTCGACTTCATCAATTAGTGCGTAGCTTAGGGCTCTTTGCACACGGTCTTCAGCACGATGCACCATGTTGTCACGCAAGTAATCAAAACCAAATTCGTTGTTTGTACCGTATGTAATATCGGACGCATATGCCGCGCGTTTTTCTTCATTTGGCATTTGCGATAAGTTAATACCGATGCTTAAGCCTAAAAAGTTGTATAAACGCCCCATCCATTCGGCGTCGCGTTTAGCCAAATAATCGTTGACAGTAATCACGTGCACGCCTTTTCCAGCAAGTGCGTTTAAGTAAGTCGGCAAAGTCGCTACTAAAGTCTTACCTTCACCCGTTCGCATCTCTGCAATTTTGCCTGCGTTAAGGACCATGCCGCCTATCATTTGCACATCAAAATGGCGCATGCCCAAAGCGCGGCGACCACCTTCACGCACTACTGCGAAAGCTTCTGGCAACAACTGATTTAAAGTTTCACCAGCGATATAGCGCTGTTTAAACTCTGCGGTTTTGGCTTGCAACGCTTCGTCTGAAAGCGCTTGCATGGCGGGTTCAAGCGCATTAATTTCGCCTACCTTTTGTGCATATTGTTTTACCAGCCTTTCATTGCGGCTACCGAATACTTTTTTGAACAACTTAGAGAACATGAAATGTTTTAACTTTCCGCAGGAGGGTAATTTTTAGAGAGTAATATTGTTAGTTAATATTGATTGACGTGCTTTTTGGTGTAATACGCTTTTTATTTTAGTCATTGATAAATACAAATATTTTAGTGGAGTCAAATACTGAAAAATTCAATAGTAGCCAATTTTTTCTTAAAGTTAGCTCTTTAATCGCTTTTTTATTTGTGAGCAGTTAAATACTTTCTTGGATCCAGTGCGTTACCGTTCAATCTGATTTCATAATGCAAATGTGGGCCTGTAGAGCGGCCCGTGCTTCCAACTTCAGCAATTTTTTGCCCTTTTTCTACCCGTTGTCCAACTCTTACAGCCAGCATGGAAGCGTGAGCGTAACGCGTTTCTAAACCAGACCCATGGTCTATCTTCACAATTTTACCATAATCAGGCGATTGCTCTGCGGCCGATACAATTCCCCCTGCTGCTGCATAGATTGCCGTGCCAATTCCCGCAGTAAAGTCTAAACCTTCATGAAATGCTTTGTTACCATTAAATGGATCTAAACGCCAACCAAAGCTAGATGAATTATAAGCGGCAGACACTGGACTACTATTTGGTAAAGTATCTTTAAGTACAGTTTGTTGTAATAATTTAGCTTCTAAATCGCTTAAATTATCGGTGTGGAAATCAATTTGCGCTACTAGTTCACCAATATCTTTTTGTAACTCAAGCTCGGTAATTGATTGTGCACGCACAAGTGGACCACCCCGACTAGCTGGTAGCAAATTTGCATCATGCTTGATAGCGGTACCAGCACTAATATCAGTTAAACTAGTTTTACCAGCTTTGGTAGTAGATGTTTCACCTGCAAGCTTTGTCAAACGCTCACTTTGCGCATCAAGCCGCATAATACGTGCCTGTAATTCACCGAGCTGTATCGCGTAGGCATCTAGATGCTTTTGTGGATTATTAAATGAAAGTTGTAATTGAGATGGTATAAGGTGTTTAACTCCCGTTCTCGCGGCGGGCAGCTGTGGCAGAAGCACTAGCAATGTAATGAGCATTGGCACAAGTGCGATGGCAAGCGCTATCATATACACTTGCAGTGTAGAGAGCGTTTTGGCTTTAGCCATACTATTTGAGACAAAAATGATATTCATATTATTCCTAGATCGCGGTATGCTGTTTTTACAAAACATACAATGCAAACACTAAGCTTAAAAAAACGTGCGACAAGCATAAGTCATGCAACGATTTAATTCTTTATTAGCACATCCCACTTTAAGTGCGCTTAAAGCACACAAACAAGTAGCGGAGTTTGCACAAAACATTTGGCAGCAAATTGCGCCAGAAAACTTAGCGGCATTATGCCACGCAACACAAATTAAAAACCAGCAACTAACGATTAGCGCTAGCAATAATGCGGTGGCTGCAAAAATTAAGCTTTTTATGCCTAGTTTGTTGATTCAACTACAAAACCGAGGGTACGAAGTTACTGCAATTCGCGTGAAAGTGCAAGTGAAATCTACCCCAGAGGTTAAGCCAAAAGTCATTAAAAAGCTGAGCAGCAAGGCTGCTGAGCACTTAAACACATTGGCAGACAACCTAACTGGCACTGAACTTGGTGATGCACTAGCAAAGCTCGCTCAAAAGGCAAGGCAATCCTCGTAGTGCTATCACTTTTCTCCAACTAACTTTCACAGCTAAGCCCCTATCAACGACATAAGCAGCTATGCACTTGTGGGCTTGATTTTTAAGTGCAATAATGCATTGTAGTTACATATTATTAACAATTTTTCTGCACATCATTCAAGCGCAAAATGTGTCTGTAAAAAACGGTTAAGTTTTGTAAAAAATGAAATACAAGCCTTTATAAAATGTAACATTGAGGATGTTTAGAAACATTGATTTGCAATATTTAGCTACACTTGTTTAGCACTTGAATCTAAGTACCGGCTGTATTAAAGCAAAGTTTTGCAGCACTAGTTTTATGCAATGTTTTATCGCTTTACCTTAAAAAGTCTTACACAAAACTCTTAAAAAAAGTGGCGAAGATTTTTAAAGCAAAACACTTAAATAAAAATTTAGATAGGGAGAAGTCATGTCAGTCGAACTAATGATAGCTGTTGGTGCTGCGTTTTTAGCAGTGGCTTATGGCGCAGTAATGAGTAAATGGATCAGCAATTTGCCAGCTGGCAATGCGCTTATGCAAGAAATCGCGGGTGCAATTCAACAAGGGGCTGCAGCGTATCTGGCCCGTCAATATAAAGCCATCACTGTCGTTGGTGTTGTTCTCGCAATCCTTATCGCAATATTTTTAAATATCACTACTGCTATTGGATTTGTTATTGGTGCGGTGCTGTCTGGCGCCTGTGGTTTTATTGGCATGAATGTATCGGTAAAAGCCAATGTACGAACTGCACAAGCTGCCACCAAAGGCATAGGACCTGCATTAGATGTGGCTTTTAAGGGTGGGGCAATCACTGGCATGCTCGTAGTTGGCTTAGGTTTACTAGGTGTGGCTGGTTTTTATGCTTTTTTAGGTGGTGAAAATGCTACAGACTTAAACCCATTGATAGGCTTAGCGTTCGGTTCTTCACTAATCTCTATTTTTGCACGTTTAGGCGGTGGCATTTTCACAAAAGGTGCTGATGTTGGGGCAGACTTAGTGGGTAAAGTTGAAGCTGGTATTCCAGAAGATGACCCCCGTAATCCAGCGGTAATTGCCGATAACGTAGGCGACAACGTGGGTGATTGCGCAGGCATGGCGGCAGATTTATTTGAAACTTACGCCGTAACGCTAATTGCAACAATGGTATTGGGCGGCTTGCTTATTACTAGTGCTGGCGCTAACGCTGTTATTTATCCATTAATGCTGGGCGCTGTTTCTATTGTGGCCTCAATTATTGGCTGCTTTTTTGTTAAAGCCTCGCCTGGCATGAAAAACGTTATGCCTGCTTTGTATAAAGGCTTAAGCGTCGCTGGTGTGTTATCACTCATTGCATTTTATTTTGTCACCATGAAAATGTTTCCAGAAGGATTGGTTGCGGGCGATTTAGCCATCACTGCGAACCAACTATTTGGCGCATGCGCAGTAGGTTTGGTGCTTACGGCGGCGTTGGTTTGGATTACGGAATATTACACAGGTACTGATTACGCACCTGTTAGGCATGTAGCGCAGGCCTCTACTACAGGCCATGCAACTAACATTATTGCTGGTATTGGTATTTCAATGAAATCCACCGCTTGGCCAGTCTTGTCAGTGTGTTTGGCTATATTTGTCTCACATCATCTAGGCGGTTTGTATGGTATTGCGATTGCGGCAACATCAATGCTCAGCATGGCGGGTATTGTGGTGGCTTTAGATGCTTATGGCCCAATTACCGATAACGCAGGCGGAATTGCAGAAATGGCTGGCTTACCAGCAGAAGTGCGTGATGTAACAGACCCCTTAGATGCGGTGGGTAATACAACTAAAGCAGTAACAAAAGGATATGCGATTGGCTCCGCAGGACTAGCTGCGTTGGTACTATTTGCAGATTACACGCATAAACTTCAAGGTGCTGGTATTGACGTTAAATTTGACTTAAGCGACCCAATGGTAATTATTGGCTTATTCATTGGTGGCTTAATTCCTTTCTTGTTTGCTGCAATGGCGATGGAAGCTGTTGGTCGCGCGGCAGGTGCTGTGGTCGAAGAGGTGCGCCGCCAATTCCGCGAAATTAAAGGCATTATGGAAGGAACAGCCAAGCCAGAATATGGTAAAGCAGTAGATATGCTAACCACCGCTGCCATTAAAGAAATGATGATTCCATCACTATTGCCCGTAGCAGTGCCTGTAGCAGTAGGCTTAATATTAGGGCCAGTTGCACTTGGTGGTTTACTTATGGGAACAATTGTGACTGGGTTATTTGTTGCAATCTCTATGTGCACTGGCGGCGGTGCTTGGGATAACGCTAAAAAGTATATTGAGGATGGTAACCATGGCGGCAAAGGTTCAGAGGCACATAAAGCTGCTGTTACAGGCGATACTGTTGGTGACCCATACAAAGATACAGCTGGCCCTGCAGTGAACCCACTAATTAAAATTATTAATATTGTGGCTTTACTAATTGTGCCGTTACTTCATATGTAATGTTTAGTTGTGATTGTCAGTAGTAAAAGAAGGCAGCCTAGGTTGCCTTTTTGCTGTTATCTTTAACAACTTAGTAATCAATTGGAAAATTATGAACACTCTGAATCTCATCGCTCACATCGTATAGGCTGGTTACGCGCTGCAGTTCTAGGCGCGAATGATGGCATTATATCGACTGCTAGTCTTATTATAGGAATTGCAGCTTCCAATCTTTCACAGCAAACAGTTTTGCTCACAGGTTTTGCCGGCCTAGTTTCAGGCGCTATGGCAATGGCTGCGGGTGAATATGTTTCAGTAAGCTCTCAAGCTGATACGGAGTCAGCAGATTTGGCTCGTGAACGACTTGAGCTAGCTAATGACCAAGACAGCGAGCTGAATGAACTGACGCACATTTACATTAACAGAGGCTTAACAGAAAAGTTAGCACACGAAGTAGCAATGCAGCTCACGGCACATAATGCTTTAGCAGCACATGCAAGGGACGAGTTAGGAATTTCTGAAATAACCAATGCCCGCCCTACTCAAGCAGCTATAGCTTCAGCTTTTAGCTTTATTGCTGGTGCAACGTTGCCGTTGACTGTAACATATATAGCGCCATTCTCAAGCGTAATTACTTACGTATCAGCGACGTCACTGATATTTCTAGCAATACTTGGAATGATAGCCGCTAAGACTGGTGGAGCAAATATTTGGATGGGAGCAGGTCGTGTGGCATTCTGGGGCGCATTGGCGATGATAGCCACAGCTATTGTAGGTAGTTTATTTGGGGTTGTGGCTGCTTAATATCGTTAACTAGCATCTGTGTAGAAAGATGCTCCAAACCATATAAAGCTATGTTATCGAAATATAATAAAAAAAAGCAGCATAAGCTGCCTTTATTATTGCTTAAGTTCATAAAGATGTATTAAAAAAAATCTTAAAACGCTGGTTTTACTTTTGCTTCATTATAATTTTTTACACCATCTAAAATTTCTTTTTTTGCCTGCGCAATATCGCCCCAGCCGTTAATTTTTACCCATTTACCTTTGTCTAGGTCTTTGTAATGCTCAAAGAAGTGTGAAATCATATTTAAACGCCAATCAGATACGTCCTGATGGGTTTTTAAATGACCGTAAAGACCGCACACTTTTTCTACTGGCACCGCTAACACCTTTGCATCTAGACCAGCTTCATCTTCCATTAGCAATACGCCTAGTGGACGGCAACGCACAACCACGCCTGGAATCAACGGCACTGGCGTCATTACTAACACATCTACAGGGTCGCCATCATCGGCTAGCGTGTGTGGTACATAACCATAATTCGTTGGATATTGCATTGCAGTACCCATAAAGCGATCAACAAAAATCGCACCACTGTCTTTATCTACTTCATATTTTACAGGATCTCCTTGCATCGGAATTTCAATAATTACGTTGAAATCATTTGGTACATCTTTACCTGTTGGCACTTGGTTTAACGACATGACTACTTTCCTAAAACAATAAATTTAAAATGGAATTATAACGGATTGTTATTATAATTCCGAGAGCTGGCTTGATCTGTAAAGACGCTTATCATCTATGCTACAGGTTCACGACACTCCAAAATCACATTTTTTGGCGTTAACTTAAGGGCGCCGTAAAGCAAAAGTGGAATGATGACTAGTTCATCTAACTGACCTATAACTGGTAAAAAATCTGGAATTAAATCAAATGGCATGAGTAAATAAGCAATGGCCAACCAAAGTAAAACTTTTGCAAGCATTGGTGTTTCTGGGTGTTTATGTAAGCGCTGGTAAAAACCGAACTCTGCTTTTAGCTTATCCGCAATTACCTTTAACTTACTTTTTAATTGCGTAAACATACTAAATATAACTGGGTTAATATTAAACTAACTTTTTACCTGTTAATTTCTCAAAGGCTTCCATGTATTTTGCTGACGTGCGCTCTGCAACCTCGTCTGGCAAAACAGGTGCTGGAGGCGATTTATTCCAGCCAATGGATTCTAACCAATCACGCACATATTGCTTATCATAGCTTGGTGGATTTTTACCAATCGCGTAACTCTCTAATGGCCAAAAGCGCGATGAATCTGGTGTAAGTACTTCGTCCATCACATACAAAACGCCATTAACATCTAAGCCAAATTCAAATTTAGTATCGGCAATAATAATGCCTCGTGTTAGTGCGTATTCAGCCGCTTGTGCATATAAAGCAATCGCTACTTTTGCCACTTGCGATGCCATATCTGCGCCTATTAAATCTGCGCATTGTTGCAAGCTAATATTTTCATCATGATCACCCACAGCAGCCTTGCTTGACGGCGTAAAAATTGGCGTAGGTAATTTGCTTGCCTCCTGTAAACCATTGGGCAACTCAATGCCACACACTGTGCCTTTGGCTTTATATTCTTTCCAGCCGCTACCGACCAAATAGCCACGCACTATCGCTTCAATAGGTAATGCTTTTAATTTTTTAACCACGACTGCACGGCTTAAATTACCTGCACCTAGTTGTGCTTTTTCTGCTGGAGTACTCACCACACTCGCAGGGTCTATTCCTGTTAAGTGATTAGGCACTACACTTTTGAGTTTTTCAAACCAAAAATTTGCCATCTGGGTCAGCATCGCGCCTTTATTGAAAATGCCTGTAGGCAAAATCACATCAAACGCGGACAGTCTATCAGTACTCACCAACAACATAGTGTCTTGATTGATATCGTAAATATCGCGTACTTTACCCCGATGAATACGTTTTAGGCTGGTAATACTAGTTTCAAGTAGCGGCACGTTTGTAGAAGTTGTCATGAGTGGCTGATTTGGTTGAAAATGAAAGTTTTTAATGGCTTCATTATAAAACCCTAGCAAAACTTAATCTATTGATTTAATTTTTTTGATTGTGGAATAACCGTTAAATGTGTAAGTAAACTTAGCTGTTGAGCTTTATTTACAATAAAAACTTAACGGTTTTTTGCAAGCACATTTTTAGCAGTACATTAAATTGCGGAATCATCTGAACTAGCTTGCATTTCGCCCACTTTTACTATTTTTAGCGTGTTTGTACCTCCTAAATTACCAATTGGCTCTCCATAGGTAAAGAGAACTAAATCGCCAGTATCCACTACTTTTTGCTGTAATAGCACTTGTTCCATTTCATGTAAAATTTCGTCTCTATTTTTATTTTCTTGTAAAATAGGATACGGATAAACCCCACGATGCAAGGTTAGTTTCCCACGAGCGAATTTATCGGGTGAGAGTGCGTAAATTGGCACTTCAGCAACAGCACGGGATAACCACTGCGCTGCATTACCAGATTGCGTTAGCGCTGCAATTGCTTTCACTTTTAAATGCTTCGCCGTGTAAATCGCTGCAGCGGCAATTGCTTCATCCGTTTTTAAAAATACTTGATCTAATTTTTGTACATGCAGATGGCTAAAATATTCTTTCTCTGCTTCAATCACCACGCGATGCACTGCATGTATGGTTTCTAGCGGATATTGCCCTGCTGCAGTTTCGGCAGAAAGCATCACTGCATCAGTGCCATCTAGCACCGCGTTCGCGACATCAGATACTTCTGCACGGGTTGGAATCGGGCTAGTAATCATAGATTCCATCATTTGTGTAGCAGTAATTACCAATTTATTTTGTGCGCGCGCCATGCGTATCATGCGTTTTTGCAAACCTGGTACAGCGGCATCACCAACTTCCACACCTAAATCACCACGAGCTACCATAATCGCATCGCTAGCATTGATAATAGACTCAAGATTATCAATCGCTTCTGCGCGCTCAATTTTTGCGACTATACTCGCGTTTCCGCCTGCTTTTTTCACCAAAGATTTCGCTAACTCAACATCCGAAGCCGATTTTGGAAATGAAATAGCAATATAATCTGCCTCTAAAGCCACTGCAGTTTTAATATCTTCACGGTCTTTTGCTGTAAGGGCATCGGCTGACAAACCACCACCTTGCTTATTAATGCCTTTATTATTAGAAAGCACGCCACCAAATAATACCAAGCAATGAATTTGGTTACTTTTTACGCGATCAACCTGCATGGTAATTCGACCATCATCTAGCAATAGCAAAGTTCCTTCAGTTACTTCTTTCGGCAAAGTTTTGTAGTCTAAACCAACTTCGTACTGATTTCCCAGCTCACAATCTGCGTCTAGCACAAATAGATCGCCAGTTTTAAGTGTGACTTTACCAAGCTCAAACTTGCCAATTCTAATTTTTGGCCCTTGTAAATCACACAGCACGCCAACTGGGCGACCAAGTTTTAGTGCAATGCTACGTACAATTTCTGCACGCTTAATATGTTCAGCTGACAAGCCGTGTGAAAAATTAAGTCGCACCACGTTTACGCCCGCGGTAATCATGCGTGCGAGCATTTCTTCACTACTGGAAGAAGGACCTAGTGTGGCCACAATTTTTGTTTTTCTTATGTTCAAATCTTGTCCTTGATGTCTTTATTTGGATGTAAAAATATAAACTTAACCCGTTTTTATAGACACTTTTTTAATCACTAAATTGTAAGCAATAAAAAAGGGGCTTCAAGCCCCCTAATATTATTGGAGATGAGGGCTAAACCTAGCTTTTGGCTCTTTGCTCTAAAATTTCTACTGCTGGTAATGTTTTACCTTCTAAAAACTCTAAAAATGCACCGCCTGCAGTAGAAATATAAGATACTTTATCGTAAATGCCATACTTTTGAATCGCCGCAATCGTGTCACCACCACCAGCCAAGGTAAACGCTTTGGTATTAGCAATCGCATGGGCAATTGTTTTAGTGCCTTCGCCAAACTGGTCAAACTCAAACACGCCTACAGGGCCATTCCAAAGTACTGTACCCGCGTTTTTAATAATTTCTACTAATTCATTAGCAGATTTCGCGCCAATATCAAAAATCATATCATCCGCTTCTACTGAACCCACGTCTTTCTTAGTGGCTACGGCATTTGGGCTAAACTCTTTTGCACATACAACATCAACTGCAATTGGAACGGCTGCGCCTCTTTGGCTCATTTTCTGCATCAATGCACTCGCAGTGGGCACTAAATCATGCTCGCAAAGTGACTTGCCAACTTCATAGCCTGCGGCTTTTAAAAACGTATTGGCAATTCCGCCACCAACAACCATTTGATCTACTTTTTCAGCCAAACTTTCTAGTACAGTAAGCTTAGTTGAAACTTTACTACCGCCTACAATCGCCACCATTGGGCGCGCTGGGTTAAGTAAAGCTTTAGTGAGTGCTTCCAACTCGTTCACCAGCAAAATACCCGCCGCCGCCACAGGCGCAAATTTGGCCACGCCGTATGTGGAAGCTTCTGCTCTGTGTGCTGTTCCAAAAGCATCCATCACAAATATATCGCATAGTTTGGCATATTTTTGTGATAACTCATCGGTACTTTTCTTTTCACCATCATTAAAACGACAGTTTTCTAAAATAACCAATTCGCCCACAGCAACATCAAAACTGCCATCAACCCAGTCTTTAATCAAACGTACAGGTTTACTAAGCTCAGTGGAAATGACATTTACCACTGGCTGTAGCGAATTTTCTGCCGAATAAACACCTTCTTCAGGACGTCCTAAGTGTGAAGTCACCATTACTTTTGCGCCTGCGTTAAGTGCAAATTCAATCGTCGCCATAGACGCAGTAATGCGCGCATCTGAGGTTACTTTACCATCAGTTACCGGTACATTTAAGTCAGCACGTATTAATACACGTTTGCCGCTTAAATTTAAATCAGTCATTTTGATAACGTTCATGGCTTAATCCTATTTTGCAGCCATCATTGCAGCAGCATTATCAAGCATACGGCAGCTAAAGCCCCACTCGTTGTCGTACCACGCACACACTTTTACCAGCAAACCGTCTTTAGTCACTTTAGTTAACGTTGCGTCAAAGTTAGATGAAAAATCGGTGTGGTTATAATCCACCGAAACCAACGGTGCTTCGTTGTATGACAAAATACCTTTTAGTGGGCCATGATTGGCCGCCTCATGCATAATATGGTTCACTTCTTCTTTGGTCGTTGGGCGCGCTGCGGTAAAGGTCAAATCTACCAAAGATACATTAATGGTTGGTACGCGAATCGCAAACCCATCCAGTCTGCCGTTAAGATCTGGTAACACTAGACCCACCGCTGAAGCTGCACCAGTTTTGGTTGGAATCAGCGAAGTAGTAGCGGAACGCGCACGGCGCATATCTGAATGGTAAGAATCGGTTAATACTTGGTCATTAGTGTAAGAGTGAATGGTGTTCATTAAACCGTTGACCACACCAATTTTCTCATGCAATGGTTGCACCATTGGCGCCAATCCATTCGTAGTGCAAGAGGCATTTGAAATGACGGTATCACTCGCTTTGATGATTTGATGATTGACGCCATATACAACGGTCGCATCCACATCTTTGTCGCCAGGGGCTGAAAGTAATACTTTTTTTGCGCCTGCATCAATATGCGCCTGTGCTTTCGCCTTACTATTAAATGCACCTGTACATTCCATCACAATATCAATCGCAAGTTCTTTCCAAGGCAGCTTTGTAGGGTCACGCGTAGCAAAAGTTCTAATTTTATGACTGTTAATAATCATGTCATCACCGTCTACGCCCACTTCAAACGGGAAGCGACCATGTGCGCTATCGTAGCGTGTTAAATGCGCATCCATTTCAGGATCGCCGCCTGCACTGTTAATGGCAATAATTTCAATATCTTTACGCCCGGACTCATACAATGCACGTAATACCATACGGCCAATGCGACCATAACCATTAATTGCGACCCGAATTGCCATGATGATTCCTTACCGTTTTTAAATTGAGTTGAAGCTGCATTATTACGCTTACAAAAAATAAAATATGCTAACTTACATATTATGCGAATTTTTTATTGATTAATTTTACACTTAAAAAAATAAAGCACCTCATGTGAGGTGCTTTATTTAAACAGCTGTACAAACTTTAGCAGTTGAATTAAAGCACTGATTTAACAGTAGCCACTACATTCTCAACAGTGAAGCCAAAGTGTTTCATTAGTACACCGCCAGGTGCAGATTCGCCAAACGTTCTGATACCAACTACTGCGCCATCTAAACCAACATATTTGTACCAGAAGTCTGGGTGAGCAGCTTCAACCGCCACACGCTTAACACCAGCGGTTAATACGCTGTCTTTATACGCTTGGTCTTGACGATCAAATACGTTCGTACTTGGCATTGAAACCACACGTGTTTTTGTACCAGCTGCATTTAATTCAGCCGCTGCTTTAATCGCTAAATCCAACTCTGAACCGTTAGCAATGATGATAACGTCTGCTTTACCTGCAACATCAGAGAACACATAACCGCCCTTGCGAATTAGGTCAAAGTGTTTGCTATCATGTTTAATACCTGGCACGTTTTGACGGCTTAATACTAAGCTAGTAGGGCCTGTAATGCGCTCCGCTGCAGCAACCCATGAGATTGCAGTTTCAACAGAATCTGCTGGACGCCATACATCCATGTTTGGAATGTAACGTAAGCCAGATGTATTTTCAACTGGTTGATGCGTGGGGCCATCTTCACCTTGACCGATAGAGTCATGTGTTAATACATACACTACGCGCTGATGCATTAAAGCAGACATACGCATACCATTTTTCATGTAGTCAGAGAACATGTGGAATGTACCGCCAAATGGTAAGAAACCACCATGCAATGCCATACCGTTCATAATTGCTGCCATACCAAACTCACGTACACCGTAAGAAATGTAGTTACCTGGTTTTTTAGCATCAACATGCTTAAAGCTGCTTGTTGAAGTTAAGTTTGATCCTGTTAAGTCGGCAGAACCGCCTAAAAATTCTGGTAATAATGGTGCTAATGCACCAATCATATTTTGTGATGCTTTACGTGTTGCAATCGTTTCCGCTTTTTCATTAGTCGCATCAATAATTGCGTTAGTAGCTTCTTTCCAGTTAGCAGGTAATTCATTTGCCATACGGCGTTTAAATTCAACAGCTTCAGCTGGGTAAGCTTTGCTGTAAGCAGCAAATTTATCGTTCCAAGCCGCTTCAGCAGCTGCGCCTTTCGGTTTTGCGTCCCAACCAGCATATACATCTGCTGGAATTACAAATGGCTCGTGGCTCCAACCAATGTTCGCACGGGTTGCAGCAACTTCATCAAGACCTAATGCAGAGCCGTGGCAATCATGCGAACCACTTTTGTTTGGTGAACCCATGCCGATGACTGTTTTGCAACAAATTAATGATGGCTTGTCTGTAACTTTTATAGCAGCTTCAATGGCTCTGCCAATGGCTGCTACGTCATGACCATCAACCGCTTGCACATGCCAGCCGTAAGCTTCGAAACGTTTTGCTGTATCGTCTGTGTACCAGCTTTCAATATGACCATCAATAGAAATACCATTGTCATCCCAGAAAGCTACTAGATTACCTAAACCCCAAGTTCCGGCTAAGGCACATGCTTCGTGTGAAACGCCTTCCATCATACAACCGTCACCTAGGAACACATAAGTGTGGTGGTCGACTATTTTATGGTCTGGTTTATTAAATTGGTCAGCCATTAATTTTTCAGCCATTGCAAAACCAACACCGTTAGCAATACCTTGACCTAATGGACCTGTAGTTGTTTCAATACCTGGCGCATAGCTATATTCTGGGTGACCAGCGCATTTTGAATGCAATTGACGAAATGTTTGCAACTCGCTCATAGGCAACGCATAGCCTGTAAGATGCAATAAAGAATAAATCAACATTGAACCATGACCATTAGAAAGCACAAAGCGATCACGGTTAGCCCAGTTTGGGTTTGTTGGATTATGGCTTAAGTGATGATTCCACAACTCTTCTGCAATTTCTGCCATGCCCATAGGCGCGCCTGGGTGGCCTGAGTTTGCCTTTTGCACTGCATCCATAGATAACGCACGAATGGCGTTGGCTAGGTCTTTACGTGTTGCCATTGCTTTCTCCCTAATGATTAAACTTGTGACTTTGGTAAAGTATTATGAAATTTTTACACAAAACCTTACGGAAATCTTATTTGAATTCTTTGAAAAACGAATCTTAAACCTTGGTTAGGCTTTTATTAAAACCAATTCAAACCAACTTTAATAACTACTTTTCAACAAAGGTTAAATTATTGCTTAGATAGCCTATTTCGGCAAGTATTACATACCGAACAATCGTTATTTCATACAAATTATCATGAATGCATGAGCATTTAATAGTCAGCTAATTCTTACAGCAATATCAGATTTAGCCTTATTCGTTGGTTTTTTTACGCGCTTAGAATGTGAACTGTACTTTACACAACTCAATTTTTAACTACGTACAGGGGAATTATTATGAAATTAAATTTAAAAAATCTTTTTATTATTGGTGCTCTAGCAATGCCATTAAGCGTTTTTGCAGCTGACGGCGACCCAGTGTCTACGAAACTTAGTGACACAGTAATCACTGCGAAAGTAAAAGCCGAGTTTGCTAAAGACAAATTAGTCAGCGCATCTAACATTAAAGTTGAAACTGACAGCGAAGGTCTAGTGCAATTGTCAGGTATTGCTAAATCACAAGCTGAAGCCGATAAAGCAGTAACAATTGCTAAAAGCGTAAAAGGTGTTACAGCGGTAAAAAGCGACGTCGTTGTAAAGTAACTTTCAAGAATCTTTTTACCTAGCGCCAAAAACTAGGCATTGTATTACATATGATTAACGGGGCTCAATGCCCCGTTTTTATTTACTTTTTTGGTAAAAATAAATTTTAACTTAATGATTTTAATGTCATTTCTAGTGCTTCACAGTTAGCTTTTGCATCTGCAAAGGTTAACAACGGCGTTTTATCATTTAGAACGCAATCGCTAAAATGTTCTATTTCTAAATTGAAGTGGTTGCTTGGCGCAAACCGCTCTTCAGCATATTTGCCGTCTTCTAACGCCCAACTAATAACAGGTACGTCATTTTGAAACACCCATGCGGCGTGGCATTTCACCCAGCCTTTTGTACCAATAATTTCATACTCTGACTTTCGTGAGCGCTCAAAGCTAATGTCAAAATGTCCAAAACGTGCCCGACCTTCTGCATCCGATCCAAAATCTAGCACGCCACTCAGCACAGTATCTGCTCCGTGTTCGTTTAATTTAGCGTGCGCAACCGCTGCAACTGGCTCGGCTGGTTTATTATTTTTAGCACCATGAGCATAACCCATTGCCCAACGCAAACTATGGATTGCATATGGGCCAATATCCCACAGTGCGCCACCGCCGTCGCGCATGCCGCGATTAATACGATACATGCGGGCAGGGCGCATTAAAAAAGAATAAGAAGCACGAGCAGAAAGCACGTCGCCTATAAGCCCAGAATCTACAATTTCTTTCACTCGCGCATGTTGCGGATGGAAGCGGTACATAAAACCTTCCATCACTTTGACGTTATTTTTAATCGCCGCGACTTCAATCTTTTCTATATCTTTTACGGTAAGCGCCATCGGCTTTTCTATGAGCACATGTTTGCCTGCATTGATCGCTTTTAGCGCCCAAGTAATATGCTCTTCATTCGCCATGGGGCAATAAATTGCATCTACGTTTTTATCAGTAATCAAGCTTTCTAAATTGTCATAACAAGCTGCATCGCCATGGCATGGCGCATACTTTTCTAAAGTTGCTTTTGCCGCGCCTTTGCGACGGCTAGCAATAGCGACTAAACTCGAATTTGGCGCCTCAATAATCGCTGGTAGCAATCTCTCGTTTACACGTGCCGCGCCTAAAATCCCCCAGCGTAGTTTTTTATCGTTACTCATAAAATTCACTGCCTAAATAGTTTATTTTGAAACTTGTGCAAAAAACGTGTATGTAAAAACTGGTTAAGTTTTTACATAAAAGTGTCAAACTGGTTAAGTTTTACGTAAAACAGCAAAAATCGCTTAGTTTTAATTAGAAAATGCAATTAAGCGTTAAATAGAATCCTCTGCAAACCATTTAATACTGCACCCAATACTTGCTAATTGCTCACGAGGACCTTGTCCAGTTTTGCTGATTAATTTCATTGCATTGAATAAATCGTGCGGGTTATCCACTGGCGCCTCGCCTCGCCCTGCCGCATCGAATCGTCCACGATATTGCAACTGCAAATCTGCGTTGTAGCCAAAAAAGTCTGGCGTGCAAACTGCGCCGTAAGCTTTTGCCACTTCTTGCGTTTCATCCAACACATATGGAAAAGGAAAATCGTACAATTTCGACTCTTCTATCATGCGCTGGTAAGAGTCGTCTGGATAATTCACAGCATCGTTACTTTGAATGGCGATGCTATTAATGCCAAGCTTTTGTAGCGAACGGCAATCTGCTATCAATCGCGTTTTAATGGCTTTAACATAGGGGCAATGGTTGCAAATAAACATGACCAATAAGCCATTTTTACCTGCGGTATTTTTAAGGGTGTAATATTCACCGTCGACACCTAGTAAATTAAAATCTTTGGCAGATTCACCAAAATCGCAAACAGGGGGATTTGAGCTAACCATGATGTTCTCCTTTACTTTTATGCTTTTTCTTTTCATCTTTTCAGTTCGTTCTTTATAATACTTAAATTATCACTCTGATGCACGCATGATAGTAATTTGAGCTGTTTAAACCCATAAAATTCAAGATACTTACATACGACTAAATCTCATGGCAAATCTACGTTTTTATACCAATTTACCGCTAATTGTTGGTAGTAACATTCAACTTTCTGAAAGCGCCGCAGTACATGCAACACGGGCATTGAGGCTTAATGTGGGCGATAGCGGAATAGTCTTTAATGGCGATGGCTTTGACTATAATTGCACGCTGACCGAGATTAAAAAGCAAACAGTTTTAGCGGTGGTTAATAGTGCAAAAAAAATTACTAACGAATCGCCGCTTAACATTACCTTATTTCAAGCTATCTCAAGTGGCGAGCGCATGGATTTCACCATTCAAAAAGCCGTTGAGCTTGGCATAACGAGTATTCAACCATTTATGAGCCAACGTAGCGTGGTGAAGTTATCGAACGAGCGCGCTGAAAAACGTACCGAACATTGGCAAAATGTAGCTATTTCTGCTTGCGAACAATCTGGCCGCGCGTATGTGCCGACCGTCAGCGCACCATTAAGCGTAAGCCAATTATTTGCGCATTTAAACAAGATATCTGAAGCTAATGCCTGCAAAATTACGCTAGTTCCTAATGCCACGAACTGCCTCAAAACGATGCAAAAACCTAGCGGCAATATTTATTTGCTGATAGGCGCTGAAGGTGGTTTATCCAATGACGAAATAGCACTGTCAGTCACCCACGGCTTTCAAGCCGCTCAACTTGGGCCACGCGTGCTGCGCACAGAAACAGCAGCACTTGCTGCAATTGCCGCTATGCAGACTCTGTGGGGTGATTTTTAAAGTATCTCTTAACCATTTAAACTTATTTGCATTATTTACATAAATTTATTTGATATTTTGTAATATTTACATTAATATATAAATGTTCCTGTAAAAAACGGTTAAGTTTTTTACATTAATTAGCAAAACGGTTAAGTTTTTCACAACAAACAATAAAACCGTTAAGTTATTGGTAAAAATATAAACCTCTAAGTTTCTTCACTCAAATAAAAAGTTGCACCATAAGGCCAATCAATAAAATGTCATCTAATTACTCATCACTTGGCAATGCTATTCGCCTCCAGCGAAAATCACTAGAGCTAACTTTGCAAGCACTTGCATCTTTAATTAGCGGGGACGCTGGTAATTTATCTCGCATTGAGCGTGGTGAACTGGGCGTTTCTGAAACTATGTTACGCAAAATTGCAGGAGCTTTGCAATGTTCACCCGCATTTTTGTATGCGCAGAGCGACCAACCGCGTGCAGTGCAAGAAAACTTAGCGCCTTACCCTGGCAACTCAATAAATAATGCAAAACCAGTGACTCAAAGTTTTGCCACTGCAAAAGATTTTGTGCAATGGTTTCGTTCTGCCACTCCATTTATTCATGCGTTCGGTGGGCGAACTTTTGTCATTGCGTTTGGCGGCGAAGTGGTCAATGACAAACAATTTGTAGCACTCTCGCACGACCTTAATTTGCTTGCTAGCCTAGAAGTACGCTTGGTATTAGTGCATGGCTCGCGCCCACAAATTGAACAGCGCCTTAGACGCGGCAAGCTGGAAACCAAAATAGTAAACGGTTTGCGCGTGACTGACGACGATGCAATGGAAGCGGTAAAAGAAGCCAATGGCGCAATTCGGGTAGAAATTGAAGCGCTTCTTTCTATGGGCTTGATTAACTCACCAATGGCTGGCTCTGATATTCGGGTGGCGAGTGGTAATTTTGTGACCGCAAAGCCATTAGGAGTTATTGATGGCGTAGATTTGCAACATACTGGTGAAGTGCGCCGTGTAGATGCGGTGGGCATACAAAAACGACTAGATGACGGCGAATTAGTGATGCTATCTCCGCTTGGCTACTCACCCACAGGTGAAGCTTTCAACCTAAGTTTAGAGGATGTTGCTGTTAGCGCCGCGATCGCGCTAGATGCGGATAAACTTATTTTTTTAATGGATTCTGAAGGCGTGCATAATTTACGCGGAGAATTACTGCGCGAAATGACTGCTGAAAAAGCAAAAAATTTGCTACGTAATGTACTAAATAGCGAATTGGCGATTAATATTTCTGAAGACGTTGGTTACTATTTGCCTGCTGCTGTGCGCGCTTGCGAGCATGGCGTTGCACGAACGCATTTAATTAGTCGGCATATTGATGGCGCGATTATTCAAGAGTTGTTTACGCTCAACGGCATTGGTACGATGGTGACAGAACTCGGTTTGGAAAGTATGCGCCAAGCTGAAATTGATGATGTTGGAGGTATATTAAAACTAATTGAACCACTAGAAACAGAAGGTGTTTTAGTGCGGCGTGGGCGCGAGCGCATTGAAATAGAAATTAACCATTTTTATGTGATGGAACACGACAACCGCATTATCGGTTGCGCGGCGCTCTACCCTTTTGTTGCCGAAAAAACCGCTGAATTTGCTTGCTTAGCGATTGACGCTGCTTACAGAGGCGGTGGACGCGGTGATAAATTATTTAGCTACTGCCAAGCACAAGCCAAAGAACAAGGGTTTAATAACTTGTTTTGCCTCACAACGCGCACTGAACATTGGTTCTTAGAACGTGGATTTACCGAGCAAAGTGTAGAAAAACTGCCTATACAAAAGCAACAGCTTTACAATTTTCAGCGCAAATCAAAAGTATTTATAAAAAAACTATAATTGAAAACAAGCCACGCCAACTATTAAGAAAAATAATGCGGCAAGTCACTTTTTAGTTACAATTCTAACAACTAAATTTAAGCTAAAAAATATTATGCTCACAAAATCTACAGCCACCCAAAAAGCGCAAACGCTCGCCGAAGCATTGCCTTACATTAAACGTTTTTTTGACAAAACGATTGTTATTAAATACGGTGGTAACGCCATGACAGATGAGCATTTAAAACAATGCTTCGCGCAAGATGTAGTGCTGCTTAAACTTGTGGGTATGAACCCTGTGGTGGTGCATGGTGGTGGCCCGCAAATTAACGAGATGTTAGATAAACTTGGCAAAAAAGGCGTGTTTATTCAAGGCATGCGCGTCACCGATGATGAGACCATGGATGTGGTTGAAATGGTTCTGGGCGGTCAAGTGAATAAAGAGATTGTGAATTTAATTAATCGTCACGGTGGTAAAGCGGTTGGCTTAACTGGGCAAGATGGTAATTTTATTCATGCTCAAAAACTACTGATGGAAGACATGGCAGACCCGACCAAAATGATTGATATTGGTCAAGTGGGCGAGATTACTGGCATTGACCCCAGTATTATTAACTTTTTAGATTCTGGCGATTTTATTCCAGTGGTTGCACCCATTGGCGTGGGTGTAGATGGTGAAACGTATAATATTAATGCAGACGTTGTTGCTGGTAAATTAGCTGAAATTTTAGGTGCAGAAAAGTTGATTTTATTGACGAACACGCCTGGCGTACTGGATAAAAGTGGTCAACTACTCACGGGTTTAACACCAAAACAAATTGATGACTTAGTCTTAGATGGCACGCTCTCTGGTGGTATGTTACCAAAAATCAGCTCGGCATTAGATGCCGCAAGAAGCGGCGTAAAAAGTGTGCACATTATTGATGGTCGAGTAGAGCACGCCTTGTTATTAGAAGTATTAACAGAGGAAGGTGTTGGCACTTTAATCAAGGCAAAATAACTACAGCAAAACAGTTTTGGCAAAATGTGTCTATAAAAAACCGTTAAGTTTTTTATGTTTACTAGCAAAACCGTTAAGTTTTTTAGATTAAATAGCAAAACTGTTTAGTTTTTTTACGCTTAAAAGAAAAATGGATACTTTTATAATTGTAAATCCTACTAAAAGCCCACCTGATTCGCGTGGGCTTTTTAATGCAAACTCTGTCAATAAAGAAAGCCTTAAATGCAAAAAAGAGTGTGGATTTTTGATTTAGATGACACGTTACACAACGCCAGCGCGCACATTTTTCCTGTGATGAATCTCGCAATGACGCAATATATTCAAGACAAGCTGAACCTAGACGAAACAGAAGCCTACCAATTACGTCAGCATTATTGGCGCGTTTACGGCGCAACGCTTAAAGGCTTGATGCGCCACCACGGCACTGACCCTTATCATTTTTTACTTGAAACGCATAAGTTTATGAATCTGCCAGAAATGGTGATTCAGACTAAACGCTTACGCCATATGCTACAAACCTTGAATGGTCGCAAAGTGATTTTTACCAATGCCCCAAAAGATTATGCGATGCGCGTGCTAGATTTACTTGGTATTGGTGATATGTTTGAATTGGTGTTTAGTGTGGAATCTGTAAAATTTCACGCAAAGCCATCAGTACGTGGCTTTCAAATATTACTTAAAAGCATAAAAGCCAACGCTAAAAACTGCGTGATGCTAGAAGATAATTTACCCGCGCTTATGACTGCTAAACGCTTGGGTATGAAAACCATTTGGGTCACTAAGTCACTGCGAAAACCGAACTTTGTAGACCACAGAATTAATGGAGTGTTAGCACTCACTCACCTTAAGCTATAATTGTTCATTACAGTGCTGCACAGCGCTATGCTGCTCAGTTATTTTTAGCTCTTTTAATAATTAAGTTAAATAATATT
The DNA here is from genome assembly GCA_041687795.1 of Methylotenera sp. Taxonomy (GTDB): domain Bacteria; phylum Pseudomonadota; class Gammaproteobacteria; order Burkholderiales; family Methylophilaceae; genus Methylotenera. Next base: position 25,269 of record JBDNJL010000035.1, read on the forward strand.
CAAGGAATACAGCATGGCAGGCGAACGTAAACAACAAATTTTAGAAACTTTAGCAAAAATGCTAGAAAAACCAAAGCGTGAAAAAATTACCACCGCAGCACTTGCTGCAAAATTAGAGGTTTCTGAAGCGGCGTTATATCGCCACTTTGCCAATAAAGCACAAATGTTTGAAGGTTTAATCATCTTTATTGAAGAAACTATTTTTGGCTTAATCAATAAAATTACGACTGAAGAAACCGATGGGCAAAAACAGATTCAACGCACCATCACCATGCTACTTGCCTTTGCAGAAAAAAATGCAGGTATGACTCGTGTGCTGATTGGCGATGCGCTAGTGAATGAAGACGATAGTCTACAATTACGTATTAACCAACTATACGACCGCATAGAAGCAAGCTTAAAACAAAGCCTACGCATTACAGAAGCGCAAACTGGTGTAAAAGCGGATGCAGAAGCACAAGCGAATTTAATGATTTGTTATGTGATTGGCCGCTGGCACCAATATGCAAAAAGCGGCTTTAAACGCAAACCGTTGGAGTTTGCTATAGTTCAAATTAATAAACTAAATATGCCATCGTAAAGAGTAATATATGCCGCCATTTGTATTTGCTTCAGAGCAAGACTTGATTAAAGACTTAAAGTCTAAGAATATTGAAATTATAGCCAATAAATTTCTTAATAACTCTAATACTACTGTTGCTGACGTAGTTCGTAATGGGATTGCTGGAAACACATATAGAGCATTTGCAAAGCTACCAAAACGACCTTCAGTGGTTTTTAGGGCTTGGGCTACCGCTTTTATAACTAAATCATTAGCTGAGCTTAACGATATATCAAATGATGGTGATTATTCAGTGTTTATTCATGATGCAACTGAAAAACTTTGTATTCACTGGAAAACTGAAATGTCTGCGGAACTTGGCTATGGCAGAGGTTCGAAGCTGCTTAACCTCGCCTTAAAGTCTTTAGCATATTCTTGCGGAAAGTTTATTGATGATAAGGGAAAAATTATTGAGCTAGATAAGGAAAAACTCATTAAGCTACTACACGTACCCCTAGATAGTTACACAATACAAGGTCTTATTAAAATAGCGCCACAATTAAAAATCACTAGAAACGCGACTATGAATTTCATTGAGGGTTGTGATCAATATAATTTATTTAACGATGTAATCAAAAAAGTTAGTGAAGAAGCTAAAGTACCTGCAATATATTATGATTTTTTAGCTTGGAATAATCCTCACCTAAATCAGCACTTATCTTGCGAGTTACTAAAATCAGAAATTGCTAAGATCTGTAAAAAACATAGTGACAACACTCTTATTTCAGTCACTGCTAAAGAAATATTAGAAAAATTAAAATTAATCGATACAGAAATGCGTAAATTACAAGATTTAATAACAAATGCAGTTTAATTAACTAGTAAATACTAGCCCTTAAAATAAATTAATTAAACTTAACGGTTTTTTACAGACACATTTTTACAGCTTCTAATCTTGCCTCGAACACTGCCTCTTTAATCTTCTCTGGCGCATCAAATTGTTTAGCCACCGCACCTGCATCCACACTCGCTGCTGCATCTAACACTTTTAACATTAAGTTTGCTGCTGGTGTGGCGGCGTTTTCTAAACCTGTTCTACCACGTGCATCTGCCTCGCAGGCTTTTAAAAAGTCTTTAAATCTATCGGGTTGGCGAATCGCATCTAGCTCCATTAAAAAGCTGAGTAATGTACTGGGCTTCATGCTTGGTGCTTGGTGTAATTTACCATGAAATTTTGCCACAATTTGAGCGAGTTCTTTGCAATCATTGGGCACACGTAAGCGTTTTATTACCTCTTTAAGCAAGTTTACGCCTCGGTCTTCATGCCCAATGTGGCGCGGCAACATTTCTTTAGGTGTGGTGCCTTTGCCAAGGTCGTGCATTAAAGCGGCAAAACGAATAGGCAATGAAAAATGTTGTTTTGCCGCGTAGTCAATTACCATCATTACATGCAC
>JBDNJL010000036.1:0-8848 GCA_041687795.1 Methylotenera sp.
CGCTACTACGTTAGGTCTTGAAACCAGTTGTTTAACCGCTTCAACATCATCGTAAGGCACGCGCACAAAACCACTCACTAGCGGCTCAAAACCTGCTTGTACTTTACGACTACCCGTAGCCGACAAGGTTGCCATGGTGCGGCCATGAAACGACTTATCCATCACAATAATTTCAGGGGTTTCAATCCCTTTATTGTGACCATAAAGCCTTGCTAACTTAATGCTTGCCTCATTAGCCTCACAGCCCGAGTTGCAAAAAAATACTTTGTCCATGCCAGTAATTTCGCAAAGTTTATCCGCCAAGGCACTTTGCTCTGCCACACCATAAATATTAGAGACGTGAATTAGCTTTGCTACTTGCTCGGTAATGACTTTTACTAATTTTGGATGGGCATGGCCTAGACCATTTACGGCAACACCTGATAAGGCATCTAGGTATTTGTCACCTTTTGTATCCCACAACCAAACACCTTCACCTTTAGTGAAAGTGACTGGTTGACGCATGTAGGTGTTCATTAAATGATCTGACCCAGAATGATTTGCCATGGTGCTTTAACTCTCTAATATATCTATATAACTAACTAAGTAACTAATAATTTCTAAATTTTCAATTGCTTGCAATAACCAAATTAAGTTAAGCGATGAAAAATAACAACAGTGTTATTACATTGATTTAATTACATTACTTTAAGTTCATAGCCAAAACTGTTTTACAAAATACAAACGGCGGCTAATGCCGCCGTTGCGAACATTATTTTTTACAGCCCTACAATAGCTCGGTGTGTAAATCCATTTGCCATAAAAAAAAGCATAGGAATAGATAACACTACATTAGTACGTGAAGCTAAAAATGCGATTCGGCGCGCCTTTACTTTTTGCTCATCTGTTGCAGGCTTAATACCTAATATTTTTTTCTGGTTTGGCCAAATCAAATGCCAAACATTAAAAAGCATAATAGTACCCAACCAAACGCCTACACCAATTGCTTCATAACCATTTCTTAAAGCAAAGGCATCTACAAAACCTTTACCTAATAACCACGCCCCTGCAATCCATGTTGCCACTGCAGCCCAGCGAAACCAAAACAATGCACGTGGCACTATATGTTTAGTGATACCAGCTGCGGTGCCATCTGCCGCTGCGTCTTTGAGTGCTGGCACTTGCACCAAGTTAAAATAGTAAAGCAATCCAACCCAAGTGATGCCAGCAACCAAGTGCGCCCAACGAGCAATTCCAGGTAAAAATTCCATCGCCAACCCTTAAATAATATTTTAAAAATGTGTCTGTAAAAAAGCGTTAAGTAGTATTAACTAGGCCACAATTAATATGTTTTTAACAATTAAATAAAGCACTAAAGTAAGCACTAGACCTAAAACGATGGTACCTGAAATAGAATCTAACGGGTTTTTCATGGAACGAATCTCCTTGGTTGCATTATTTTGAATCAACAAAAATTAATCTATGGTTTTAGCTAAGGATTAAATCGTTATGTCGATAATTTTTATAACTTTTTTCACACCGCTTACACCGTGAGATTATCGCAAAACATCAATTTAAGCAAGTTTTAGCAATGCTATTAATGTTTCATGTTAGCTTATTGGACACGCCTAACCTTAATAATAAATGCTTGAAAATTTTAGTAATTTAGGCAAAAATTCACACCCCGATTAGAAGTACTAAATATCAAGAAAGTATTTCTCGTTTTTATGGCATCAATTGCTGCAATTCAGTCTATTCAACCTGAGTCACAACTGCCTGTGGCGTGGTATGTTGACCCACAAATCTATGCACTTGAACAACTGCATTTGTTTCCATTGACACCTAGCTACATTGGACACGCGCTAATGGTGCCAAACGTAGGCGATTATCATGTGTTAGATTGGGCAAATGAAGCAAAAACATTGATTCATCATCAAGATGGTTTACAGTTGGTGAGCAATGTATGCCGCCACCGACAAGCGATTATGTTAAAAGGCAGCGGCCACACGTAGAATATTGTTTGTCCGTTACATAGATGGACGTATGACTTAAATGGCAAGCTTTTTGGTGCGCCACATTTTGATGAAAATCCATGTTTGCATTTAAATAAAAATGACCAACAAAGTTGGCAAGAATTAATTTTCAGAATAGTTTTTTTGATACCAAACGAGACATTGCCAAAGACTTAGCAAAATTTGGTTGCACGCAAGACTTTGATTTTACCAATCATAAATTTGATAGTGTAAAAATTGAGCCCTACAACTTTAATTGGAAAATGTTTTTAGAAGCGTATTTGGAAGATTATCATGTAGGACCTTTTCACCCAGGTTTACACCAATTTGTTGATTGTGAAAATTTAAACTGGGATTTTGGCGAAAATTATAGTGCGCAAACGGTTGGTTTTAAAAATAATGAAGTAAAAGCTAGTTCGCCAATTTACAAAAAATGGCACGATACTACATTTGCTCAAAACCACAATAAAGCGCCTAAATATGGTGCAATTTGGTTTGCTTAATATCCTTTTTTAATGGTGGAATGGTACCCAAATGTGTTGGTAGTTTCACACTTGATTCCTAATGATGAAAATAGCTGTACAAATCTAACTGAATTTTATTACCCTGAAGATATTGCTTTATTTGAACGAGAGTTTATTGAGGCGCAACAAGCGGCTTACTTCGAAACTGCTTTGGAAGATAAAGAAGTTTTTCAGCTTATGCACGACGGTCGCCTAGCGTTATATGCGCAAAATATTGATGAGCGTGGGCCTTATCAACACCCTATGGAAACTGGCTTAGAACATTTTCATCTTTGGTATAGAAAACAAATGGAAGCACATATTTAATGCAGAATCAGTTTTAATGAAATTACCAAGCTTAAGATTGCCAAATTTAGGTAGTTTATGGATGCTAGTCGCGGCGTTAGGCTTTGCAATTATGGGGGCGCTGGTAAAAATAGGTGCACAAAAATTTAGCAGTGCTGAGCTTGTATTTTATCGCTCAATTTTTGGCTTGATGATTATTTGGGCATACATCCACGCAAAAAAATTGCCACTCGCCACCCCTGTCATGTTTAAGCAAATGTCACGCGCAGTAGTAGGTTTAGTTTCGTTAGTTTTGTTTTTTTATGCCATTGCACATTTGCCATTGGCTACTGCAATAACGCTTAATTACACTTCACCATTATTTTTAGCAATATTCACGCCTTTTTTACTACATGAAAAACCTAAAAAATCACTATTTGTAGCATTAATCATTGGTTTTTCTGGCGTGAGTTTTCTGTTGCAACCAAGTTTTAACTCTCAAGATTGGTTAGCGGGTGGTTTAGGTTTACTCTCAGGTATAGGCGCGGCATTAGCATATGCGCATGTAAAACAGCTAGGCAAACTCAATGAGCCTGATTGGCGTACAGTATTTTATTTCACTTTAATTTCTAGCATTGGTGCAGGATTTTGGATGCTGTTTGACCGTTTTCACTCAGTGAATTCATATGACTTACTTGTGTTATTAAGTTTAGGCGTTTCAGCCACTATCGCACAACTTGCCATGACGCGCGCTTATCGCACAGGTGACACTTTAGTGGTTGCGAGTTTGAGTTATATCACTGTCATTTTTGCCAGCTTATTTGGCGTAATTTGGTGGCAAGAACATTTATCGTTAGACACTTTGCTTGCGATCGGCTTAATTATTTTAAGCGGTGTGATTAGTGTGCGTGCAACACAAAAATTGTGAGTATTTTGCAAAAACCACCAGATTTTGTGTAAAAAAATTTAGTGATGTCATTATATAGATAATTTATATTAATTTTAATAAATACAATCACTTAGCTATAAAATATTACTAGACAATTATATTATTCAGCAGTAATCTAACCCTCCCACGTTATCAACTAGTTCTATTAAATGGCTGTCAAAAAAATTAAAGTTTTAGCAATTGCCTCCGCGTCTTTGGTGCTATGTGGTTGCTTAGGTGGCACAATTGCACAGCAAATTGCGCGCTCGGTGTTTTTGCAGGCGGCGGATCAAGTGACAGCAAATGCTATAGATGCTTCAGAGGCGCGCGAGAAAAAAGCGGCACAAAATAGGCCATTAAAAGACACACCAGCTGACCCTTATAAAACTGCTTTTTTAACCTCTAAATTTGAAAATGTGCCGCTACAAGTTGAGCCATTGCCAGAAGTCGATCCTACAGAAGTAGAAACTACGATTCAAATTGTAGAAAGTACGCAATTGGTAGAAGTAGAAATTTGGAGTTTATTGATTGGCGATGAAAAACAACATTTGCTAGAGCGAGAACGACTAAAAGGTTCTTTGATGATTCCACCTAAAACAGAATGGGAGCAGTGGCATTTAGCGGTTGGGCAAGTGGCGAATAGTAATAAAACTGCGCCAATTTACTTTCTAGTGCCACCTGAATTTGGCAAAATGCGTAGCGGTAGTAAAGCGATTGTGGAATATTCAACGACTAGCACGTCAAAAGCAGAGTCTTTGAGTGTTGCTCGTTATGCTGTGCAATAAAACTTAATTATTAAGCTTTGTAAACAAATAAACTTAACGTTTAAGCCATTTAAGTAAATAAACTTAACGTTTAAGATATTTAAGTAAATAAACTTAACGTTTATTTACAGACACATTTTTAAATACCGCACTTTATACCTAGGGTTCAAGCAAGCCACTACGCATCGCGATTAAGGCAATTTCAGCCGAGTTATTAGCGTTTAGCTTTTGCTTAATATTATATAAATGGGTACCAACAGTACGGGGGCTTAAAAATAGTGTTTCTGCAATTTCGTTAGTAGTTTTACCTTTAGCTAATGCCATAAATACTTCAAACTCCCTAGGCGAAAGTACATCTACTGGGCTTTGATCGCCAGATAATCCTTGAATCGCCATTTGCTGTGCGACACTTGCTTCAAGATATTTTTTACCTGATGCTACTGTGCGAATCGCTTTGATTAACTCCTCTGCTGCGCTGCGCTTGGTTAAATAACCCATTGCACCCGCATTTAGCACACGCTTCGGATGCACAGAGTCTTCATGCGCAGATAGTACTAGAATTTTTGCATGGCTATCTTTGGCTAATATACGCTCAATCGCTTCTAAACCACCAATACCCGGCATGGTAATGTCCATCACAACTACGTCAGGTTTAAATTCCATATAACGTATAATGCCCTGCTCGCCACTTTCAGCTTCAACGATAACTTTGATATTGGAATCCATCTCCAGCAACATTTTAAATCCCATGCGCACCACAGCGTGGTCATCTACTAGCATGACGTTAATTTGACTCATGTTGCTAATCTCCAAAATTGCATTTCTATATAACTCATAAATAAACCTGTAATTTCAATAGCTACAATTTAGGAATAAGCACAGTAATTTTTGTACCTTTTTTCAGCGCAGAGTCTACCTGAAAAGTGCCATTAAGTGCCTGCGCGCGCTCACGCATGCCAAGCAATCCAAAATGTTTAGACTGATCCACCAGTTGCGTATCCATACCTACGCCATTATCTGTAATGGTAAGTTCAAGTCCTTTTTGCTCATTACTAAGTTGTATATTAATTTTAGTTGCTTGCGCGTATTTAAGGGCATTATTAACGGACTCTTGCACAATACGATATAAATTAATACTCACAGTTTCACCCAAACCTTGTAAATCACCATTTAGCTTTAACTGAACAGTCACAGCTGGATGCTGCTTTTGGTAAACACTCACCACATCTTTTAAGGTTTCGGCAAGGCCTAAGTTATCTAATGAACCTGGTCTTAATTTGCGAATAATATTGTGCATACCATCATAAATTTGGTTAGCAGCGGACACGATGATTTCTGCACTCGAAGCAACATCTGGCAGCCCTTTTCTTTTTTGAGTCGCTTTTGTTTTATTCGCAATACTCACTGCAAAAGTTTTAATTGCAGTCACATATTGACCCAACTCATCATGTAACTCGCGCGCCAAGCTACGTCGCTCATCTTCAATATGCTTTTGAATTAAAAAAGTGAGTTGGCGGTTTTCTTCAAGTTCGCGCTCTGCGTTTAATGATTCTGCCATTCGATTAATACTGTGCCCGATGCGCTCAAATTCTGGTAAACCAAAGCTTGGTAAACGCGTAGTTAAGTCGCCTTTTTCGATGCTATTAATAGCGTTCAGCATAGGTTGCAATGGCTGTAGCCAGCGTCCTAGCATCCAATACACCACAGCATTTAGTAGTACAAAAAATACAACTCCAAGCCATAATAAATGTGAAATACGACTCCAAGCCTCGCGAATTGCACCCGCAGGATTTGGAATAATTTCCAAACGACCAAAGCGCACTAATCGCTTCACTGACTCCTCTTGTGGCGTGAGTAATGTAGCAAACCATTTAGGTGGCGTTTCGTCTGATCTATAGGTTGATGGTGGCGACTTATAAATTTGCGCTCCGCTCAAACTAAACAGTTTAATTTCATTGCCCCGCACATGTCCTAGCGATTCTAAAAATCTGCGCAGCACGTCGTGCGTATAACCCCATTGTGGGTTTTGCATTGAGCTAATAATCACAGTATCTAGCAACTGACTGGTCACACGGGTTGATGCCTCAACGCCCTCTTGAATAGATGCTTTCGCGCCTTTGATAATAACAAAACCCACTGCCACCATAAATAATAGCAGCAGTATGGTAATCAATAAATTTAGTCTAAAGCGTAGGCTCAAACTTCGTTTCCTATTTATTACAAAAATGTGTCTATAAAAATGGGTTAAGTTTTTTAATATCCTACAAAAGTGTAACAACTTTAAATTAAAATCAATAGCGTAGTTTTCATGATAAAACCTGCGCTGTAAAAGTGCCAAATTTCGTCTTGTGTTGTATGCCATGTTATTGTGTCGACTTTATCAATTTATCGCTATTTCTGCCAAATAATGCCAAAAACTACACAAAAAACTTTTACTACTGAGACCTTTATCCCTAGTAAAGATGCTTCACTAGAGTCTTCAATTAGTACCTTGCAAGCCAAATTGCTTGCGTTGGGGGTTCATGTGGAAGAGCGTTCTTGGCTTAATGAAGTTGAAAACATTTGGTCTGTGCATGTCACTGACAGAGATTGCCCGCGTTTATTTAGCAACGGCAAAGGCGCATCAGAATTAGCCGCGCGCGCAAGTGCTTTAGGTGAGTATTTTGAACGCTTAAGCACCAACTATTTTTGGACGCACTTTTACTTAGGTGAAACCATTAGCAAGAGCGAATTTGTACATTATCCAAACGAGCAATGGATTCAAATAAAAACTGGCAATAATAGTGACAAGTGGCCCAAAGAACTGCTTACGCCAGAATTGCAGAAGTTTTATAACCCAGAAAATACGGTAAAAAGCAGTCAACTGGTTGATTTAAATTCTGGCAACGCACAACGCGGTATTTGCGCAATTCCTTATACCCGTTTGCGCGATGAAAAATCCGTGTTGTTCCCTGTCAATATTATCGGTAATTTATATGTCAGCAACGGCATGAGTGCTGGCAATACGCTTATGGAAGCACGCACGCAAGCGTTGGCAGAAATTTTTGAACGTAATATTAAATATAAAATTATTCGTGAAGGCATTTGCCTACCAGACGTGCCAGAAGACATTATCAATCGCTACCCGCGCATTGCAGCGGGTATTAAAGAGTTGCGCGACGCAGGTTTTGGCATTTTGGTAAAAGATGCGTCATTAGGCGGTCAATACCCTGTCATAAGCGTCACGCTTTTACATCCTGAAGATCAAGGTTGCTTTGCAAGTTTTGGCGCGCATCCGCGCTTTGAAGTAGCGCTAGAACGCGCACTTACCGAACTATTACAAGGTCGCGCGATGGGCAGCTTAAAAGGCTTTGCCGCGCCAGGCTTTGAGATGGAAGAAATTAGTGATGCACAAAATCTAGAAATTCACTTTGTTGATTCTAGCGGCGTGATTAGCTGGGAATATTTACGCAACACGCCAGATTATGAATTTGTCGATTGGAATTTTAGCAACACTACCGCAGAAGATTATGCATGGTGCGTATCAGCAATTCACGCAAGTGGTCACGATATTTACATTGCAGACTTTACGCATTTAGATGTGTATGCCTGTCGCATTTTTGTACCTGGTATGAGTGAAATTTACCCTGTAGAAGATTTAGAGTGGGAAAACAATACTGTTGGTAATTGGGTTCGCCCTGGCTTACTAAAACTCAATAGCATTACTAAAGAAGAATGTACTGAAATGCTCGCCACTTTTCATGAGTTAGAGCTTGCAGATGAATGGCTAGTCGCCACATTAATTGGCTTATGTGCTGATGCAAATACTCACTGGCCAGACTTGCGTGTTGGCGAGCTTAAAACTTTACTTGCACTAGCCGTTGGCGATAAAGACGAAATTTTAGAGGGCTGTGCTTGGGTTAAACAATTTGGCCAACTAAGTGAGCAACGCGCTAGCGTGTATCGCTGTATTGAAAATATTGTGCAACTGCAAGAGATGATTGAAAGCGATGATATTTCAAACTACCAGGCTAATTGTCAACTTATGTTTGGTGCTGGAACCTTTAATCTAGCCATGCAATTATTGAATCAAGAGGTACGCTTTTTTGGCTTAGGTGATTTGGGCAACAATATGCAAGGCAGTCAAATGCATCAACAACTATTAGCCGCTTATGACAAAGTGAGAGCGGCTTATAAATAAGCGCTTAATATGCAAAATATCTTAATGCCCAAAACACTTTAATACTAAAATATAAACCATGAAAATTCCACCAAGATTACAACCGTTACTTGAAGACGGCCTCATTGACAACGTGACTCGCCAGCTGATGAGCGGCAAAGAAGCCATGGTATTTGTGGTGGTTTGCGGAAGTGAAGTGCGCTGCGCCAAGGTGTATA
>JBDNJL010000037.1:0-14567 GCA_041687795.1 Methylotenera sp.
AGGCCGAAAGTTTGGTAGTATTGGTTTAAGTTTAACTGAGCCGGCTTTGGTGATTAGCGCGATAACGTCTAAAGAGGTTAGTATTTTTTGCTCGGAGACTTTAAGCAATAAAGACCTTGGTTCACATTCAGCGAAAATTGTATTAGATTTACTAAATAAGCTCAATATTAAGCAAAGCATTGCGTTAACTATTGAACAAAGTATCACGGAACATGCTGGGCTGGGTTCTGGTACTCAGTTGGCACTAGCGATTGGTCGTGCGATTAGTGAACTGTATCAGCTTAATTTAAGCTCGGCACAAATTGCACAATTAACAGGTCGTGGTAGGCGTTCTGGTATTGGTATTGCCGCATTTGAGCTAGGCGGTTTGTTGATAGATGGCGGGCGTAACCATGCGCTAAATGCTACGCCACCACTATTAGCGCGTTACGATTTTCCTGCACAGTGGCGCGTGTTGTTAATCTTAGACAATACTCAACCCGGTATTCATGGTGATGAAGAATTACTTGCGTTCAACCAATTGCCTATTTTTGATGAGAATTTAGCCGCACATTTGTGTCGCCAGGTGCTGATGCAAGCAATGCCAGCGATGGTTGAACACGATTTAAACGCTTTCGGAAAAAGCATACAAGTACTGCAAGCGCATGTGGGCGACTATTTTGCACCTGTACAAGGCGGCCGCTATGCAAGCCAACGCGTAGGAGCAGTATTGCAATATTTAAAAGAAAATAATGTAGCTTGTTCTGGGCAAAGTTCATGGGGGCCAACAGGCTTTGCAGTTTTTGAAAGTGACGTGATTGCGGAACAATATTTACAGCAACTTAAAGCTAAATTTATTGATATGGATTTAGATTGGATGGTTTGTACTGCTAAAAATACTGGCGCAGATGTGATTGTAACTAAAGATATTTAAATATAAAAATGTGTCTGTAAAAAACCGTTAAGTATTCTTATCATTTAAGAGCTAAACCTTAATTTTTGAATCACTCATTAAACGAATAACTTAATATTATGAATAAAACAACCGAGAATAAAATAATAGAAAAAGTCAGCATCTTACATGTGATTACCGCTGCTAAAAATGCTAGCCCATTTGACATAAACATGGCATTTGATGCAGGTTTTGACAAAATAGTGCCTTACACTAATGTGCTACTAAATGAAGTGGCAGGATTAACGCAAGACGCGATTTTTTCACGCAGCCCGAGCGGCGTAAAACGTGAGGCTATATTTATTGGGGGTCGAGACATAGACCTTGCCATGCAAATGTTAAATACTGCAAAAGCGGCAATGTTCGCACGATTTGAATGTAGCGTATTTGCTGACCCTTCAGGCGCATTTACCACCGCAGCTGCCATGGTAGCTAAGGTTGAACATCACCTAAAGCGGCAATTTGGTGAAAGCTTAAATGGTAAAACTTTAAGCGTGTTCGGCGCAACAGGGCCAGTTGGTGGTTGTGCAGCGATTATTGCGGCTTTGCAAGGTGCATGTGTGCAACTAGTTGCGCATGAATCTGTAGCAGATGTTGCAGAAAAAGCAGCGCATTGGAACGCTATTTATAACGTTAATTTAATAGTGTCAGATGGCACGACTGATTCGGCAAAAGAAGCCGTGCTAGCAAACAGCGAGCTAGTGCTTTGCGCGGCGGCTGCAGGTGTGGAAGTATTGAGCCAGAACCAATTAATCGCGGCGAAACAACTAAAAATTATTGCAGATGTTAACGCTGTGGCACCTTTGGGTGTTGCTGGAGTTGGTGTAAATGATGATGGAGTGCAACTAAGTAACGGTACGTTCGGTATAGGCGCGCTTGCCATTGGACAGTTAAAATATGCTGCGCAACATCAACTTTTAAAGCTAATGTTAAGCGATGATAAGCCGCAAACGCTAGATTTTATTGCAGCGTTTACACTTGCTCAAAGCCTTTGTAAAAGTGAATAGCCAGCATTCAACTTAATACTCAATTTGAAGCCGTTTGACTAAAAAATTCATACTTATCATTGCCTTATCAGTAAGACCGTTTGTTCAGTCGGCAAAAGAGGCTGGTTACAGCATCACCACCATTGACGGCTTTGCCGACCAAGAAACTGTAGCGTTGGCAAATAAAACTTTTGTAGTCAATTTTGATGTGAACGGCTTTGAAGCGAGCCAGTTACTAGCAACGGTTAAGTCGCTCACTTTAAGTGATTATATTGGCTTTGTTTATGGAAGTGGTTTTGATGCGCAGCCGGCCTTATTGCAACAGCTTTCAGCATTATTGCCATGCATTGGTAATAATCCAGAATGTGTGGAGGCCATTAAAACAACAGCCAGTTTTTTTGACATACTAAACACTTTAAATATTAGGTATCCTACAACTTTTTTTTCAACGCCTATGAATGCAACTACGCAACCCTATTTGGTTAAATATGCAGGCGGAAGTGGCGGTTCGCATATTCAAATTTTCGATTCAAACGCTTTAAATAAAGTTTCTAAAAACTACTATTTTCAACAATATATTGAAGGACGATCTATTTCGCTATTGTTTTTAGCTACACAAAATGTACTTAGCATTATTGGATTTAATGAGCAATTGATAAGCGATAGTGCAGTTGAGCCATTTAGATATGGTGGGGCAGTAAGTAATATTGATTTAATGTTAAAGATTAAAAAGCAACTCATTGATTATGCTGAAAAAATTACGATGCAATTTGGTTTGGTTGGCTTAAATAGTTTAGACGTTATTTTACAAAATAATGACGTTTATGTGTTAGAAATCAATCCAAGATTAAGTGCAACGTTTGATTTGTATTATAAAACTTACAAAAAAAATAGGCTTGGATTATTCGAAGCGCATGTGCAAAGCTGTTATTCGCAAAGTGCTAAAATACATTTAAATCAAACTTCGCAGCTATCAAAAGTACAACTATCAAAAGCACATGTAATTTTGTATTCACCGCAAGCAATAAAAATTTCTAGCACATTTAGTTGGCCAGTATGGGTGTCAGATATTCCAACTAGTGGTCAAGCGACTATTAACATTGAGCTTGACGCGCCAATTTGCACGGTATTTGCCAGCGCTAATAATGCAGAATCCGCCAAACAATTAGCGCAAAGTCGGGTTAAAATGTTACTTGAAATGCTCATCAATCATTCTTTACAGCATCATTAAAAAAATAATTATCATGCAAATAACACTTAACCCAAATTCACAGACACATTTAAGCGTGAACGCTCTTAGTGAGCCATTGCTAGCCCAGTTATTATCGCAGGCTGAGCACCTAGATATTGGCATCGCACAGCATGAGTCTGGTTGCAAAATTGTGGATGCAGGTATTCAAAAAGTGGGGAGTGCGGAAGCCGGGCGTTTAATTGCAGAAATTTGCATGGGCGGCTTGGGTGAAGTGCATTTGATTGATGATGCAACATTTAAAAACTTTACGCGCGCCATTAGTGTTAAATCAACTACGCCTGTATTGGCTTGCTTGGCAAGTCAATATGCTGGATGGGCACTCTCGCACGAAAAGTTTTTTGCACTCGGTTCTGGCCCTGCGCGAGCACTTGCACAGCGTGAGGAATTATTTAAAGAGTTGCAATACACTGATAGTGCGAGTAATACATGCATCGTACTTGAAACTGATAAAATCCCGCCAATTGAAGTGATACAAAAAATCATCTGCGATACAAAAGTTAAGGCAGAAAGATTAACCATTATTTTAACACCTACCACCAGTATTGCAGGTGTAGTGCAAATTGTCGGACGCGTTTTAGAAGTCGCATTGCATAAAGCGCATACCTTACATTTTGCGCTAGAAAATATCGTGAGCGGCAAAGGCGTAGCAGTACTGCCTCCTGTAGCAAAAGATTTTATGACCGCAATGGGGCGTACCAATGATGCAATATTATTTGGTGGTCATGTACATTTAGATGTTCTCGGTAGCGACCTAGCTGCAGCCGAACTCGCGAAAAACTTGCCTAGCAATGCTTCAAAAGATTATGGCAAACCATTTGCTGAAGTCTTTAAATCCTACAACATGGACTTTTACAAAATAGATGCGATGCTTTTTTCACCTGCAAAAGTGACAATTACCAATGTGGAATCTGGTAATACTTTTGAGGGCGGAAAATTCAATGCTACGTTAATTGAGCAATCTTTCACCGACTAACAGTATTTAAGTGACTTGCGTTATTCAAGTTTGATGGCATTGAAAATTCCAATTTTTACAGATGATCCAGGCTGGCATGGCGAGCAACTAAAAGCCGCTTTTACAAGACGAGATGTTGAAGCGCAATTTGTGTCTTTGCAAGATTGTTATCTCAATATCGCGCATCAGTCAGTCATTCAAATACCGTATTTTGAACAAACGCTTCCTCATGGCGCTTTTGTGCGCGGTATTTCTGGCGGCACATTGCAGCAAGTCATTTCTCGGCTGAATATTTTGCAAATATTATCCATGCAAAATGTCATTATTTATAATAGCGGCAAAGCGATAGAGCGCACTGTAGATAAAGCGATGACCAGCTTTTTATTGCAACAAAATGGCGTTGCAACTCCCGCAACTTGGGTGTGTGAGTCTAGGCAACATGCAAACAATATTCGCGCATCGGTAGGCAGTAAACCTCTGGTACTTAAACCTTTATTTGGCTCCCAAGGGCAAGGTGTGCGTCAATTATTACAATATGAACCGTTACCTGTACCCATGCAAATGCATATAGATGGCGTATATTATTTGCAAGAGTTTATTGCAACGCCAAACTCGCCGCATGATTACCGTGTATTTGTTGTTGCAGGCAAAGTTATTGCCGCAATGAAGCGCACGGCTCATCATCATTGGGTCAATAATGTTGCTGCGGGTAGTCACTGCGAAAGCATGGCGCCTAATGAAACGATAGAGAATCTTGCAATCAATGCGTCAAAAGCAGTGGATATTGACTACTGTGGTGTAGATATTATTCAATCTATTACTGGTGAGTATTATGTGCTGGAGGTGAACAGTATCCCAGCTTGGAAAGGTTTGCAAAGCGTCACAAGTGTGAATATTGCCCAATTGCTAGTGGATGATTTTTTAAGCAAATTAGCTGTCTAAATGATGCAAAAAAAATTCACATCGACACAAATTGCCACGGCATACCAAAAAGCTTGCATTGCAGAGTTACAAGCCTTAAAACCAGGCAATGTGCATATGTTCGCCGACGGTCACGGTATGACGATTCATGACTTTATTAAAAGCGCGGAAGCTTCAGCCGAGATGATGGCGCAAGCCGATTTAACGTTAGGTGAACGTATATACTTAAGCGTGCAAGCTACGCAAAAAGCGGTCGGCTTAAATACTAATTTAGGCATTATTATACTGTGCGCGCCTTTAATTCAAACGGCTTTGCATCTAGCTCACTCTGACGATAATCATGACACAAATGATATATTTGAGACAAAGAGACACACAACGGAACAGTTAATTACGCAAAACTTAACTAATCTTTACAGACACATTTCTATAAATGATGCACAACTTACAGCAAAAGCGATTTTATTAGCCAAGCCAGCAGGACTTGGCAATGTTGTAGAGCACGACGTGCATACAGCACAAACACTGAATTTGTTTGAGTTGATGCGTGTCGCAGAGCATCGTGATTTAATCGCGTGGCAATACACACATGAATTTGCAGATATTTTACAATATGGCTTGGCGCGATATTTGCAAGCATTTAGTAAGTGGCAAAATGTGGCTTGGGCAACAACTGCAATGTATTTAGGTTTTTTAGCGCGTAAGCCAGATAGTCATATTGCCAGAAAATATGATGTCCAAACGGCGCATTTAGTGATGTTAGAGGCGCAAGACATTGAGGCGGAATATTGGCAAGTAGACAACCCAAAATTGGTGCAAAAAAAGCTACTCGCTTGGGATGTCTCGCTTAAAGCGCGAGGTTTAAATCCCGGTACAAGTGCAGATTTAACTGTCGCTACTTTGTTTGTCTGGTTTTTAGAATAGTCATGTTTTTTGGTTATAAACTTAACTTATTTGCTGGTGATAATCTAAATTCAGCTTTTTAGTTTAATATCTGCATTAAATGCGACAAAGAAATAGAAACGAAACTCTATAATCACTTGATGATTATGAGCCTTGAATAATATTTTTGGTGAAACACTTTGAAAAAAATAATGAAAGTAGCCTTGTTAGAAGACGATTTAGCCTTTGCTGAAACGATTCAAGAATGGCTGGTAGATGCTGGTTTTGAAGTGGACCACTTTAAAACAGGCTTAGATTTTTTGCGTAAATTTCCTAATACTCAATATGATGCGTGCATTTTTGACTGGGCATTGCCAGATATGGAAGGCCCAGACGTGATGGTTAGCATTAAACTTAGATCTGCTAAATTACCGCCAATTATTTTTGTCACTGGTAATAGCGAAGAATCTGACATCGTTCGTGTGATTGAGTCTGGCGCTGATGATTATATGATTAAACCGCCTAGTCGCCCGTTATTGTTGGCGAGGTTAAACGCTTTGATTAGGCGCACGACAACGCAAGAGGTAGAAGACATAGTCTATGAGTTTGGTGCCCTCAAAGTGGACACCAAGAAGCGTGTAGTATTATTTGATAATGAAGAAATTAAACTCACCGATAAAGAGTTTGATTTAGCAGTGTATTTTATTAAAAATGAGGGCATGTTGCTTTCTCGATCACACTTAATGCAAGTGGTGTGGGGCTCAAGCGCAGAAATTGAAACACGTAAAGTAGATGTGCATGTAAGTCATTTACAAACTAAATTAAAGCTCACGCAAGAGTTTGGTTGGAAACTCACTTCTATTTATCAACAAGGTTATCGTCTAGAGCGTAGCGAATAATAAGTCCGCGACTAGAAAATGAATGGCTAAGCAAACAGAAATGCAAAATTTGCAAATAGACAAAATGAGTTTCTTTATTCTCAATTTTGTATTGAGTATCCTAGCTATCAGTCTACATTTATTGGCTAAACCAGCCTTCGCTGAAAATATGAATCAGCAGCCTGATTGGCAATATATTGTAAAAAAGAATGAGTCTTTTGAGCGTATTTATCAAAAGTACTTGGTTAGCTATCGTAATGTTGAAGCGTTAGCAAAATATAATAATCACGCGCTAACTAAAAAACTGCAGCCTGAGCAAGTGCTTAATATTCCAGTGAGTATGATTAAAAAAATACCTACCACAGCGCAAGTGTTGGTAGTCACTGGTGATGTTGCTTTAACCCATTCAGCTTCAATCAATAAAATAATTGCAGAATCAGCTAACAATAAAGCTTTGCCACCAGCATCAACAAATAAAAAAAAACTCACGACCAGCGATATTTTGGTAACAGGCGCAACTGTACAAACTGGCAATAATAGCCTTGCTAAAATTCAATTTTCAGATGGTTCCATTACCAATGTGCAGCCTAATTCTATGCTCATTATTCAAGATAGTTATCGTTACATAGGTCGTGGTGGCGAAGTGATTTTACTCAAACTAAGCAAAGGCCGAACTGAAATTGCCGCAAATCCCAGCCACTCGGTAATTAATAGCATGCAAATACAAACGCTATCAGCAGTCGCTGCAGTGCGTGGTACAGAGTTTAGGGTAGGTACAGAGCGACAAATTACTTTGCAAGAAACCTTGGATGGTCAAGTTGCTTTTAGTGCGAACGGGCAAGAGGTGCTAGTAGAAAAAGGTTTTGGCAGTTTGGTAGAAAAAGATAAAGCACCTTCGTTACCTATTGTATTGCCAGTTGCACCGGATGTTAGCGCTTTTACCCCGGTTGTCGATGATATTCCAGTGCAGTTTAATTTAGTCTTGCAAGCTGATGCTGTTGCTTGGGTAAGTCAGCTAGCTTTGGATGCGGAATTTACCAAAATTTTAAATCAACAAACTGTGCTATCGCCAACGACTAAAGCCGAACAAGCTTTATTGTCACTAGGCGATTTAGCTGACGGGCAATACTACTTGAAACTGCGTGCTGAAGAAGAGCATGGCTTGCAAGGTAGCGATGCAATTCATACGTTTATAGTTAGTGCTCGGCCGCTACCACCCAAACTAGTCACACCGCTAGACGAGGCTATTATTGATGATAAACCTAACTTGCTTACACCCATAGATTTAAGCTGGCGAGCGGTGCCCAGCGCAAATAATTACATTGTGCAAATTAGCAAAGACGCTAATTTTGAAGATAAAGTGTTTGAACGTATTACCTCGTATAATCAATTACAACTACAATCTAGCTTTAATGGTGCGCCGCCAAACACAACTTTTTATTGGCGAGTTGCAGTGCTTTCACAAGGTAAAACTCACAAGTTCTCTAAGATTAGAAGCTTTACTCGTTAATCAAAAATATTAATTTCAATTATTAAAATGGTGAAGTTTGAAAAAGCTAAATTGTGCTTTAAATCATTTCCCCAAAAATTTAGCGCTTTGCGTAAAGCTCAAAAAATTAGCGACCGAATTTTTACTGCATTCATATTAGCACTCATTGCGGGTTCTTTAGCTTATAGTGGAGCGCTCGTTCGATTTGATAATTTATATTTTGATTTAGGTCGTTATTTATCTTTTAAACCAGCGCCCGCTGATGTAGTCATTGTTGCGGTTGATGAGGCTAGCCTTAAAAGTATTGGTCGATGGCCATGGCCACGTGCTGTTCATTCAGTTTTAGTAAATAAATTGAGCGGGCAAAAAGCCAAAGTTATCGGCTTAGATATTATTTTTGCCGAACCTGATGTGCTGCATCCAGAGTCTGATTTGGCTTTACAAAACGCAATTACGCAAGCAGGGAATGTAGTGTTGCCTGTGTTGTTAGAAGTACCTTTTGCAGGTGCACCAGCAAAGCAAAGTCTGCCATTACCCTTGCTGGCTTCAAATGCCGCCGCGCTAGGTCGCATACATGTGCCGCTAGATGCTGATGGTTTTGCACGCAGTATTTATTTGGATGAAGGGCTTGCTTTTCCAAATACTAAATTTATAAAACCTAATGATTTTGCCCTACAAGATAAAAAACTTAACGGTTTTTTATGGGCACATTTTGCAGAGGCTATATTGCAGGTAGCAGGTGAGTTACCAAGTAATTATCAGCATTTGTCTTCAACTAAGTACTCACCACAAGTTACATTTTCAAATGATAACAGTCTTATCATGCGTGACCGTTTGCGTAAAGTAACCTTCATTGGTCCGCCTAACCATTTCAAGCGAATTTCATATGAAAAAGTATTGTCAGGTGATTATCCTAAAGACTTTTTTAAAGATAAAATTGTATTAGTTGGAGCTACTGCGGTTGGCATGGGGGATGTGCTGCCAACTGCTGTTTCTGCACTATCAGCTCCAATGACTGGCGTTGAATTTCATGCCAATGTTTTAGAGGCTATGCGCAATAATCAGCTGATTATTGAAACGCCGCTGTGGTTAACAATTTTAGTATGTATTGGTTTGGCTGTATTGCCATTGTTTTGGTTACAAAAATTAAGTCCGTTTAAATCTTTGGTTACGATTACTGGCTATTATTTTTTTGTAATTTTGCTAGTGCTTGCGTTACCAAGCTTTATCAATCTTTGGGTAGCGCCCTCAGGCGCACTAGTAGCAATTTTTCTTGCCTACCCCATTTGGAGTTGGCGAAAACTTGAGTCTGCGCAGACATATTTAGATATTGAGTTGCAAAATCTGCGTGATGATTTAGCGTTAATTGGTGTTGACCAAGCCTATTTAGAAAGCAATACACACGAAGATCCCTTGCAAGCACGTATTAGCAAAGTGAAACGTACAGCAGAGCATTTGCGGGATTTGCACCGCGATAGAAGCGACACGCTCGCCTTTATATCTCATGATATTCGCGCGCCTTTAGGCTCTGCCATGATGCTAATGAATGAGGTTGAAAAAAACAAGTATTCAGATAGAGTGAGCCAAATGCTAAGTAGGGCGCACGCCATGGCAGAGAACTTTTTACAGATTTCTCGTGCTGAAACGGCTAACGCAAAGCAGTTTCAAGAAGTTGATTTTGTGAGTTTAGTATTGCAAGTGTTAGATGATACTTATGTGACAGCTAAGCAAAAAAACATCAAGTTTCAAACCTCGTATAGCCCAGATATTATTTGGATAAAAGCCGACTTTGGCTTATTACAGCGTGCGGTGGCTAATGTATTATTAAATGCAGTGAAATATTCGCCAGAAAACGCTATGATTACGGTGGGTTTATCGCAAGCTGATTCCAAGCAAAATAAACTGGCGATTTTAAAAATTACTGATAATGGTACTGGTATTTCAACAGATAAAATCCCTAAGTTATTTAAGCGATTTAGTCGTGCTGACGGCGAGCATCAAGCTTCTGATGGTACGGATTTAGGACTATATTTTGTTGATGTGGCTATAAAAAAACATCAAGGTTCAGTTATGGTAGAAAGTGTTATGAACGAATACACAACTTTGATTATACAAATACCGTGTATTAACGAATAGTAAAGTATTAAAAACTAGGAAACTGGGTTAATGAAAAGATATTTAGCTGCTTTTTTCACTATTATTGTAGTTATGATTGCCTTGGATTTCGTTTGGCTTGGTATTATCGCAGAGCCACTATACAAACTTGGTATTGGCCACTTAATGGCTGAGCAACCTAATTTGTTATTCGCAGGTTTGTTTTATTTGGTCTATGTATTAGGTTTAATCTTTTTCGCAATTAAACCTTATGCAGCTAAAAAAGGTGTCTATAAAACTGCGTTAAGTGCAGCATCTTTTGGTTTTTTTGTATATGCATCATACGACTTAACCAATCTAGCATTACTTAAAAACTGGCCTGTAAATCTTGCTGTCATTGACGTTGCATGGGGTATTTTTATTAGCAGCTTCTCTGCAGCACTTGGCAAATTTGTGTTGGATAAATTAACCGTAACAAGATACTTCTAGGGCAATAATTATATTCATGGTTTGATTACTGTTCTTTTGAATAACCAATCAAGCCTACAAATAACCGCACCAATCCAAACGCCAGCCATGAGGCAAATCGTCTAACAAAGTGACCCTTTGCCCAGTCTTCAGCTTCCACTTGAAAAGTACCGTTTAATATTGATTGCATAATGTCTGCACGCAATTCATTTGCAAAGGCTTTGTCTTGCACAATCACGTTTGCTTCGCGCGCTAACAGCAAGCTGAAAGGGTCAATATTTGACGAGCCAACAGTCGCCCATTCGTTATCTATTACGGCGACTTTGCTGTGCATAAAGCCCTTGCGATATTCGTAAATTTCTATGCCATATTTTAAAAATATGCTGTAAAACGCATGCGTTGCAAACATCAAAAAATACTCCACACGGCCTTGCAGTAGTAATTTGATATTTACGCCACGCTTTGCTGCGGCTAGTAACGCTTTACGAAATTTTCTGCCGGGCACAAAGTAAGCATTAGCGATAATAATTTCAGATTTTGCGTTTCTAATGGCAGTTAAATAAGCATTTTCAATATCGCGTCTATGTAACAAATTATCTCGTAATACAAACGCTGCAGTTACATTGTGGCTTTTTTGTGTGTTATTAGTAGATTTTTTAGTAATTACCTTAAATGTATCAGCACTTAAATTACTTAATTGCAAACGATTTCGTTTGCTGCGTCGCCAAAGTTTTTGCACGCTAATTAGCATGGCTGGCAACAAACTTCCTTCAATTTGTAAGGCGTAATCAATGCGCGGCGGGGTGTTATCTGGAACGTTGTAATCGTCAATAATATTAATACCGCCTACAAAACCAACCTTACCATCGATCACCGCAAGTTTGCGGTGCATGCGCCTTAGTCGGCTTTTTTTCAATGACCAAGGTGATATTTTTTGACTATAGATCATTACATCTACACCTGATTGTTTTAGCGATCTAATAAAGGCTGGTGGTAAATCTTTACAACCAAATCCATCAAACAATACGTTTACTTTTACACTTCTTTTAGCTGCATTTTTAAGTGCGTTAGCAATAAATTTACCAGCTTTGTCATCTTCAAAAATATAACTTTGCAAGTAAACTTCGCCTTTAGCAGCATCAATAGCTGCCGCTAGTGCAGGAAAATAATCTGCGCCATTATGTAATAGAGTAATTTGATTATTAGCTAAAAATTGCGTCATGTCTTAGATAATGTAGCCGTTAAAATTGCATGATCAGAAAGTTTAATAAACTTTGGTCCAGAGTGAACTTCAACATGATGCACTTGAAAGCCACGTACATAAATACGGTCTAATTTTAATAGCGGTAGCCAAGCAGGAAAGCTGCGTGCAGATTTGCCAGTATGATTTTCAAATGCTTCATGTAAATGCAATTTTTTTGCAAATTGTTGACCGCTGCGCGTGCTCCAATCATTAAAGTCTCCCGCGATGATTAAAGGACTATCTGTAGGAATATGTTGTTCAATGTATTCTGCAACCACATTTAATTGCTGCCTACGCCACTGTGCAAATAAACCTAAATGCAGGCAAATTGTATGTAAAGGCGCATCCCAATCAGGTATGTAGATCTCACAATGCAACATACCCCGCTGTTCTGAAGTGTGAGCTGAAATGTCTTGGTTATGGCTAGCAATAATTGGGAATTTAGAAAGTAGCGCATTGCCATGATGCCCAGCAGGGTAAGCTGAGTTTTTACCGTATTTGTAATTTGGCCAAATACTATCGGCTAAAAATTCAGTTTGTCCAGCAGTTGGCCATGATTGGTAGCGCTGGCTATTAAGTAAGTGGGCATCTTGCACCTCTTGTAAAAATACCATGTCGACATTTAGGTTTTGCAATACTTCGCGTTGATGGTGCAGCGCGAAGCTAGTGCTAAAGTGCGATAAGCCTTTGTGAATGTTAAAGGTAGCGATACGAAAATCTTTTTGCATGCTGTGCTAATCGATAGTTTAGATAACTCAACATACCATATTGTGGCTATGTATGTGTGGTTAGAGTGTGTACCGCTTCCTGTTATTTAAACAGGTTCTACTTATTTTAATATATAATACCAGCCTAGATTTTAGGTAAAACTTTATATAAGACCTAGTTCAAATCGCAGATTTCATATTAGCCGCTAATTCATTAAATGTTAAATAAACTTAATGATTTAGGCTAATATTTTAAATAGATAATTTTTTCGGGAGGCAGTAATGGCAAATTTATTAGATCAATTAAAAAGCATGACTACGATTGTGGCAGATACGGGTGATGTAGAAGCAATTAAAAGCGTAAAACCTGTAGATGCAACAACGAACCCTTCATTGCTTCTTAAGGCAAGTACTTTGCCAAAATACTCACACCTCATTGAAGAAGCGATTGCATTCGCTAAATCACAAGGCGGCAGTAAAGAAGTGCAAATTGAAAACGCAGCCGACAAATTAGCGGTATTAATTGGTATTGAAATTGCTAAAGTAGTGCCAGGACGTATTTCTACAGAAGTCGACGCACGCTTGTCTTTTAACGTTGATAAAATGGTAACTAAAGGTCGCAAATTAATCAAATTCTATCAAGACGCTGGCGTTGGTAAAGACCGCGTGTTAATTAAGTTGGCGTCAACATGGGAGGGCATTAAAGCTGGTGAAATTCTTGAAAAAGAAGGCATTCAATGTAATCTCACCTTGTTGTTCGGTTTTGGACAAGCACGTGCTTGTGCTGAAGCTGGCGTATTTTTAATTTCTCCATTCGTCGGTCGTATTCTAGACTGGTACAAAGCTAAAACTGGTGAAACATATACACAAGAAACTGATCCAGGTGTCGTTTCTGTTCGTGCTATATACGCATATTACAAAGAGCATGGATATAAAACAGTGGTAATGGGCGCATCATTCCGCAACACTGGCGAGTTAATTGCGCTAGCAGGTTGCGACCGTTTAACCGTGTCACCAAACTTATTACAAGACTTGGCTGCAACAGAAGGTACTTTAGTGCAAGTATTAAAAGATACTGGCGCGACTAAAGCACAACCTGCAAAACTCACAGAAGAAGAGTTCCGTTTTGCATTAAATGAAGATGCAATGGCGACTGAAAAACTTTCTGAAGGTATCCGCGGCTTTGTAGTGGATCAGAACAAGCTTGAATCAGCTCTGTTAGAGAAGCTATAAGTATTGGTTTTTATTAAAAAGCTGTTATTAATTTTTGGACAGATAAATTTAGCAAAATAGCTTTAATAGCTTAGTGACATTGTCATTAAATCGTAATTAAACTGGAATGTACTAAGTTTAGAATTGACATAAAAGCGCTGGGCATTTAATATAAGTGTCCAGTTTTTTTGAAGTACTAATTTTGTATCACATAAGTTTTAAGAATGCACTTATGGCATGTATTTAAACTTATAAAAGCTTTTACAAAAATAGCATTAAACCTGTAATTAACTATCAATCGGAGAACACACCATGGCTTTAACCCAAATGGCATTAGATTCATTAGACTTTGACGCAACAGTTGCTTTAGCAACTGCAGTTGCTCCACACGTGGACATCTTAGAAATCGGTACGCCATGCATTAAGCACAACGGTATTAAATTACTAGAAACATTACGCGCTAAATTCCCAAACAACAAAATTTTAGTTGACTTAAAAACAATGGATGCTGGCTTCTACGAAGCTGAGCCATTTTACAAAGCTGGTGCAGAT
>JBDNJL010000154.1:0-2860 GCA_041687795.1 Methylotenera sp.
GTGCTGAATTTTGCAGAAATTGGTGCCAGTTTTGCATGTGCGTGCTAACCTTGTGTTTAACGAATTAATAAATATATGAAGCCAATATACATTAATTTCAAGCCATCTAAAATATTAAATACCTTGCTCATACTAGCTTGCTTGGGGAGTGTAAGCTTGCTGATTTTAGTGGAATTTTCTAATGTATTAAAATTAGTACTGGTAGTTTTAATTGTCTCGTGCACAGCTTATAACACAATTAAAAAAGCGTTGTTATTAATGCCTTGGTCGTTTATTGGGTTGCATATAGATATAAAAAATGAGTGGTTATTGCAATGTAAAAACGGGCGTAACGTTAAGGTCATAATAAGAGAAGCTACTGTAGTTACGCCATACTTAACGATACTTAATTTTGATTTTTGCCCCGCCAGTTTTATGACTGATGCAAGTGACAATAGTGGTAAAACTAAAATCCAACGCTATTTGTTGAGTAATTCACTCGTTATCTTCCCAGATAGCATTGATGCTGAAACTTATAGACAACTACGCATGCGTTTACGTTGGGGAACGCTTGCTCTTGGCTAACTTATCCTTAACACGCACAAACAAAAGCAACAATTGCGCTTTAATAAAAGTAATTGGGTGTTTAGGCAAATAGGCGGTAATCACAAATAAAGCTGCTAAGGCTGCAAATATTGGACTTAGCAAAAATGGCGCAATATCATAACGAGCTGGGGTTTGTTTTTTCATGGCTTGTATTATGTTATCTAAACTACTTCCTAAAACATAATTTGCTTCAATGTCTTTGGTAATAGATTTTAAATACTCTTCATCAACACGAGATAAATAACGGTCATTTTCACCAGCAACGTTGTTGTCACGTGTGCCAATATTTGACTCAGAAATTTGCGCAATGCCAGGTTGTAAGGCAAATGACTCATTTGACCAAAAACCAATAAGTTGATTATTCTCATCAAATTTTGGTATCTCTGTACCTTTTGACGGGTCGCCGATACCAACAAATAACCAACCGCTACCACCTTGAAACTCTTCTAAATTTTTAGTGTTGAACACGTGTAGTTTTGGGGCTTCTTCGCCATCTGTAAAGTAAACTACTTGCGCTGGATCTGGGAAAGTACGAATCACACGAGCCAGCGTAAATAAGCTTTCCCGTATACGTGAGTTTCCTGACCAAGCTGTTCGCCAATCGAGATGATCCACAGTATCTTGTAGAGCATCAAAATTTTCACAGACCTCAATTGGCGTATAAAGTGCAGCTACACTTACACCAGCAAATAAGCCAATACTTACTGTTGTGCCGCATGGCAGTGATGCAATAACATCGTGCATCATTCTCTGAGTGTATGCGATACGGCTGGCTGGCTTGCCATCTAGCTTCGTATCAACTACGTTCATACTTTGCGAAATATCAGCAACTAAAATGTAGCTATAAATATTATGTTTAAGCGGAATCGTAGGCTTAAATAGCGCAATTAATAAGCAAGCAAATGCTGCCAATAAAAAAGCACTATCGCGACGATGACGTAAGTAGTTAAATATTTTCATGTGATATAACGTTTATACCTTCAGGCTTTAATAGAACTTAACGGTTTTGCCGTTTAAGCGTAAAAAACTTAACGCTTTTTTACAGACACATTTTTTATTTAGGGCTGTTTATTAAATTGATGTTTAAGGCAAGCCAACAGGGATATTGCCCATAATTAAACCAGCCTTTTCGTCACCCCCAACACCTGGAGTTGGTGTAGATGGAAGCATTGTCAAAACGCGATCTAAATTGTGTTTAGTTTTCCAATCCGCATTGTCAATTTTTAGCGAGTTTACATATGCTGCTTTAGCCTGACGCAGTAAATATTCAGATTCGTCACGAACAGTCATATTAGTACCGTTAATCAATAAGCCGCGTAAAAAATAGATATTGCCAATATTGTGGTAAATAATGGCTTTATGTTGCGGAATGGCTTTTGGTAGCAGGTTACTAAAAATCAATGCAGACTCTTTAAGACGGCCTTTTTGAGCTAGCCAAAATGCGGTTGAAAACTTAGCTTCAAAGCTTTGCTGGTCTGTTTCAGGCGTTTTACCTTGAGTCACTGCCAGATTAAAAGCTTCAACTTCTTTAATACTTTTGTTTTCTAGAGCAATAAATACGACTGCTATAACTGCAAGAATTATCAGTACCCAAGTAAGCATTTTTGAGCTAATTTTTGGCTTATTTGTAACTAAGCTAGAATTAATTAGGCTTGTCGCCATGTGCGCATCTCCATATATTTTACTGCGATGAGTAAACCAATCATTAACGCAGCAAGTAAATAACATAATTGTGTAAATTCGTGCCCTGCAATACGCTGCATATATTTAATTGGTTTTCTTTCTTTTTGGTTAATATCGTTAATTGCATTACCTAAAGTTTTTGGATCTTCAGCCTCGTAAGCTTTAAAAGGCGTATTTAGCGTTTTAAAGAAATTATTAAGTTCAATTTCGGCAGGTAAGGCTTTGTCTTCATCTTGCACGTAATTTTTATCAAAAATACTGATGCCACCAGGTTTGTGTAACACAATCCAATAAAGACTTATTTGCAAGCGCTCAAACCACTCTTTGAGCTTTTGTTGAGTGTCTGCTGGAATACGTCCTGCACCATCGGAGAGAAGAATGATAGCGCGTGATCCAGAGTCTGGTACGCCATGAAACAAACCTGCGCAAGAAGTTAATCCACTACCAATATTTGTTTGAAAGAGTGAATTGCCAGCAGTCGCTTGAATAGCAGCTATCATGGCTTCTTTATTTTCAGTAAGTGGTAAGACATACATAGCAGAGTTACTAAAAGTAATCATGCCCATCATGTCGTTTTTGCGTTGTCTTACAA
>JBDNJL010000038.1:0-12330 GCA_041687795.1 Methylotenera sp.
AAGTATTTGTTTTGGCGATTTATTTGGCAGTAGTGGTTGTTTAAATCGGTTGTTAGTTACATTGTTGATTTGAAAACGCCATGCTCTATCATCTCCAGCAACGCGGTGAATCAGTTGCTGCTGTAAAAGCCAATCCAACACACTGTATAATGTCACACGGTCAAAATTTTCAGGTAGCTTTTTGAGTAAATCTTGATGTGTTAGTGGAGAGCTATTTTGAGCAAGTACACTTACTACCACAAGCCTAGAACTTGTGCTTTTTAGTCCTGCTTGCTTTAAAATGTTAATGGCAGTTTGCATGTGATTTATTAAGTTAAGGTTTGAATTTAAGGTTTAATTTATAGTAAGGCGTTAGTTTTTTAATTATATTGAATTAAGTGAATCAATGAACGTATTTTTTGAAGAAGATGGCACGTTTAAAGTTGCCTCTATCATGACTGAAACGCAAGGTGCTTTGCAAATAGAATCTGTAAGCGGCAAACGTAGCAAAATAAAAGCTAATAACGTACTGATGCGTTTTGAGCAAGCCCTTGGAGGTTTTTTAGATGCTGCAAATCTTGAAGCCAGTACCTTAGATATTGATTTTTTGTGGGAATGTTGCAACGAGGGCGCTTCTGCCAATGAAGAGTTTGGTTTTGAGGAATTTACACAAGAGTATTATGGTCGTAAACCTGAACCAACTGAAGCCGCAGCCATAGCCATTAAATTACATAGCGCGCCAGTTTATTTTAACCGCAAAGGTAAAGGCCGCTACAAAGCTGCGCCAGCTGATATTTTAAAAGCTGCACTTGCAGGCTTGGAGAAAAAACGTTTATTGCAAGAAAAAATGGCAGAATATGTGTTGCGATTAAAAGCGCATGAAATGCCAGAAGCGCTACTACAAAAGCTAGAAATGTTGTTGTACGAGCCAGATAAAAACGCCATGGAATATAAAGTACTTGATACTGCCGCCGCAGAGCTGCATATTAGTCAGCTAAAATTATTACAAGCCTGCAATGCCATACCATCAGTGCATGACTTTCATCTTAAGGCTTTTTTGCGTGAGCATTTTGCCAAGGGTGTAGAGTTTGATGATGCACTTACGCTGGATAGCGTTACTAATTTTAACGATTTATCGTTAGCAGATGCAGAAGCCTTTAGTATTGATGACAGTACCACTACGGAAATTGATGATGCTTTTTCTATCAAACAGCTAGAAAACGGCATCACGCGTGTAGGCATTCATATTGCAGCGCCAGCGCTTGGCATTGGTTTGAATAGCGCGCTAGATAATGAAGTGATGCAACGCTTATCAACCGTGTATATACCTGGCAATAAAGTCACGATGTTGCCAGAGTTTGTAATTCGTCCATTTAGCCTAGACGCAGGGCACATTAAACCAGTGTTGTCTTTGTATTTGTATGTAGCAAATGATCTTACAATTACACAACGTGATAGCAAAGTAGAGCGCATTAAAATCGCAGACAATTTACGTCACGATACGCTTGAACCATATTTTAATGAGCAATACTTAACCGAAAATAGCGGACACGTATATTGGGAACAGCTACTCTTTTTGTTTAACTTAAGTGAATCTTTAGAAAAAGCGCGCGGCAAATACGACCCCGCAAAACTACCGCAAATCGATTACAATTTTTATGTCAATGATGGGTTAGTGAGTATTTTGGGTCGCCGTCGAGGCTCACCCATGGATAAGCTAGTGGCAGAATTAATGATAGAAGCAAATAATCAGTGGGGTGCATTACTTGCAACGCATCAGGTGCCAGGATTGTATCGCGCACAAACTGGCGGCAAAGTATTTATGACCACTAAGCCTGAGCCGCATTTAGGTCTAGGTGTTGCCCAATATGCTTGGAGTACATCACCGCTAAGACGTGCGGTAGATTTAATTAATCAGCGCCAAATAATTTCGGTAGTGGAAAATAATGATCCTCCTTATCTAAAAAATAGCGAAGCGCTTACCATGCACATGCGCAATTTTGAGCAAGCTTACCATGCGTATAGTGACTTTCAAACGCGTATGGAGCGGTATTGGTGCTTGCAGTATTTGATACAAGAGAATATTAAAATTGTACACGCTACGGTTTGGCGTGAAAATTTAGTGCGTTTAGATAATATGCCTTATATGACTAAAGTGTTCGGCATGCCAGAATTAAAACCTGGCTCCCGCGTTAGCTTGCAAGTGCAAGAAATTGATACTTTATTAATAGAGTTGCGCACTAAATTTATCAGCGTGTTAGACGAAACGCCACAGGCTATTGATGTTGATGCAATTGATGAAAGTGCGCTAGGTGAAATGTTAGCGGCTAATACAGAAGCTAAAAAAATAGAAGGAGAGGACATGCAAGCGCATGCAAATCAAGCCACAAATTTACCTGAGGCGGTAGCTTAGTGTTTCGTGTTGCAAAGCATTTGATACGGGCAGTAACGGGCATTAGTGATGACTCGGTAGATATTAGCGAAGTAGACGGCGTGCGTGCGCTGCATTTGGGTTCCGTCACCATTCAAAGTGCTATGCGAATTAAAGACCCATTGGCTCTAGAGCTCGCTTACACGCGGGGCATAATGTGTTTTTTACTGTTTACCAAAGAAAGTAGCTTAAATGTTCTGGCGATTGGTTTAGGCGGGGGTTCATTAGCAAAATATATGCATGCATATTGTCCAAATGTACTGGCTAAAGTCCTTGAGCTAAATCCTAAAATTATTCAAATTGCACGTAGCCAGTTTTACGTACCAGAAAATGACGAAGCCTTAGAAATAATAGAAGGTGATGGCTTGCAGTATTTAGCCGAGCATACCAGCGTGGCAGATGTATTGATGATAGACGCGTTTGATAGTAATGGCATTCCCCCTGATTTTCGTAGCCAAGATTTTTTTGACCAATGTGCTAACACTTTAAATAGTGAGGGTATTCTGGCTATTAATTTATGGGGTAGCGATAAAAAGTTTGATAGTTATTTGCAGCGAATTGAGCATAGTTTTGCTGGAAACGTGCTCATATTACCAACTGGCAAGCCAGGCAATATCGTTGTATTTGGCTTTAAACGTGCCCCTATCGATTTACGCATTGCCAGCTTACGCGAGCGTGCGAAGATATTAGAGCTAAGCCATAAAATTGAGTTTTTACAATTTGTGGAAAAACTAACCGAATGCAGCTCAAGTAATAATCACCGTATTTTTATGAAAAATGAAGAATTCAATAATGGCCCAAAATAACTCCGCACCTAACCGTTTCTTTGCGACTTGTCCACGCGGCTTGGAACAACTTTTGGCAGATGAATTAACTTCAGTTAGCGCAAAATCAATTAAACCCACTGATGGCGGGGTTAGTTTTGATGGTGATTGGTCAATATGCTACGCAGCAAATTTACACTCACGAATTGCTACACGTATTTTATGGCAAGTGGCACGTGGAAAATACATCAATGAAGAAGAATTATTTGATGCCGCATACAAGCTCAATTGGTCGCAGTGGTTTGATGTAAAACACGACTTTATGGTAAAAGTCACAGGCGTTAAATGCCCATTAAAAAGCCTTGAGTTTGCAACCTTAAAAATTAAAGATGCAGTATGCGATAAATTCAGGCAAGCCGTCGGAAGCCGACCATATATTGATACCAAAACGCCTGCTGTACGCATACATGCGTATTTGGCGGCTGAAGAATATCAGTTTTATTTAGACACTTCTGGTGCAGCGCTATATCAGCGTGGAAACCGTGGTGCGAGTATTGAAGCGCCATTACGTGAGAATTTAGCTGCAGGTATTTTAAAGTTATCTGGTTGGCAAGTAGGACAGCCATTGTTAAATCCAATGTGTGGCAGTGGTACGTTTTTGCTAGAAGCGGCAATGGTTGCGCTTAATATTGCACCAGGCCATCAACGTGCTTTTGGCTTTGAAACGCTAAGAACGTTTGAAGCAGACACTTGGAACAAGCTTAAAAATAAAGCAGCTAGCGCGGTGAAACCTGTATCTTTTCAAAAAATTTATGGCTCAGATATTGATTTACGTGCAGTGCGTATTGCCAAACAAAACCTAGAGTCAGCGGGTTTGTTAGAAGCAGTACAACTCTCGCATGTGGATATGACGTTAGCCTTGCCGCCAGCGGATAATGGTGTAATGGTGGCCAATCCACCATACGGTGTGCGCATTGGTGAAGAGGACGAATTAACTGCGCTATACCCCAAAATAGGTGAAGCATTAAAGCGTAAATTTGCCGGCTGGAATACTTATTTTTTAACGAGCGACATGACTATGCCCAAACTTATGCGCTTAACGCCAAGCAAGCGCACGCCATTATTTAACGGCGCATTAGAGTGCCGATTGTTTGAAATTAAAATGGTCGCTGGTAGTAACCGCAAATAAGGTTAATTTAAAAATGTGTCTGTAAAAAACCGTTAAGTTTTAGATTGCATTAAATATATAGAGGCTGTTTATGGGCATTCAAACTGAAGATTCGTTAAAACAATTACAACAAAAGTTACAAGCCTTTGTAGATGAACGTGATTGGGCGCAGTTTCATTCACCTAAAAACTTAGCCATGGCGATGATAGTGGAAGCAGCGGAATTAGTTGAACATTTTCAATGGAGCACAGAGCCTGAAAGTCATGAATTGTCGGCAGAAAAACGCGAGGCAGTTGGATATGAATTAGCCGATACATTTGTGTATCTGTTACGTATTTCGCAAGTGTTGAATATTGACTTAATTGAAGCCGCGAATGCAAAAATTATATTAAATGCGCAAAAATATCCAGTAGAAAAAGCGCGCGGAAAAAATAATAAATATGCGGATTATCAGAATCAGAAAGATGTTTAATTCTTTTGTAAATATGCCCCAGATATCAACCAAATATTTGATAATTTATCAGGGTTGCTTAACCGATACTGCTTTATTAAGGAAAAATATGCTTCCAGCGATTGGCTTCATGATTGGTTTCTATATTATTACAAGAATGATTGAAAATGTTCTAAAGAAAGATGCCCAAACCTTTGTTGAATATGCTCGTTCGTTACGATTATTGTGTGTTGTTTAGGTATGTTTATATTATATAGATCATGCTCAGAGCTTGGTACACAACTGCCAAGATTCTAAATAAGTGTGTGGCACAGTATACGGCAGACTTGCTTGCAAAACATTATAGTTTATTCGATATAATCTAAGCCATTTTGTATGTCAGTAATTACCGTTATGTCATGCGCTAAAAAAAGCCCAGCAATGCTGGGCCTTTTTATTGAACATTTTTCTAATTTATTTTAATGCCGCTAGAGCTGCGTCGTAGTTTGGCTCGTTAGCAATTTCACCAACTAACTCAATATATTTTACTATGTTTGATTCATCTAACACAATGACAGCGCGTGATGCTAAACCCGCTAATTTGCTTGTATGAATCAATAAACCGTAGTTTTTCAAAAAGTCACGACCACGCATGGTAGATAAGTTTTGTACGTTTTCTAGACCTTCAGCTGCACAGAAGCGGCTTTGCGCAAATGGTAAATCTGCTGAAATATTGAGTACAACAGTATTGTCTAGACTACTTGCATGCTTGTTAAAAGCGCGTATAGACATAGCGCAAGTTGGTGTATCCACACTTGGAAATACGTTTAATACTTTACGTTTGCCAGCAAAGTTATCTAATGAAACATCTTGCAATGCCTTATCTACCAACGTGAAATCTGGTGCTGCGCTACCTACTTTTGGTAAGCTGCCAGCCAACTCTACTGGGTTACCTTTAAGGGTTACATTACTCATGATTATTTCCTTATGTTATAGATTGAATTTTTTAAATTTTTTAAATGTTACAACATCATAAATCAAAAATGCCCATTAAGAACAGGGCATTTTTGATTTTTAAAACGGAAATTATAAATAGCAACCTATTTAAAAGTGCTATTTTAAAAAAAATTACTTCAATAAGTTTTCACTTAAATAGCCAATCGCCATGGTTTGGTTATGTAATACACTGTCAGAAGTTCCCGGGCGTGGGGCAAATTCGCCATATGCATAAAAACCTGTAAGTGCTGTCTGTGACCCCATAATTTGTTGTACAAGCTTTACTTCATCAGCGACTTGTTCAGCCATTACACCTTTGCGACCAACACAGCTTACGCAAACCGCTAAACCTGGTTGGTTTGTTGCGTGATGATCAGCTACCAAATGCGCTGCATCGCCAGCACCTTCTACTAACCTATCGTGTGTCGCTTGGCAAAAACGTACAGTTTCTCCTTCATCTACGTTACCTGCAAAAGTTAAGCTGTTAGTACCATTATCAATCGCTAGCAAAGTACGAATTTTTTCAATATCGCGCTTGCCTTCTTCAATAATCGCAAACGGAAATTTTAAACCACTACCTGGCAAGCCCTTAGAGGAGTGCTCACCAATATACATTTTGTATAAAGGTAAAGCAGGCTTGCCATCTAGCTCAAACACCACGTTTTTATCAGATTTGGTGACTTTGCGTGGTGGGCCGTAAGGCTTCCAACCAAGACCAACGCCAGTTGCAGCGACTAAGTGATCACCGTATAGACCAACCGCAATGACTAAACCGTCAGAAATAGTTTCATTAAATAATTGTAAAGTTTTGCTAAAATTAAAACCGTCACCAGCCATGCCGCCCATGACTGGAATTTCGCCTAATATGCTTTTGAAACCTTCTAATAATTCAGAACCGTTCACATTTAAGCCATCTGAATAGACTAAAACGGCTTTTAAGCCATCTGATTTAAGTTGTTTTGCTAATCCAGCAGCTGTTTCAAAAGAGTTCTGCATGCCCGACATTTTGACGTGAGTAACACGCTGAACCGTTTTTTCCCAAAGAATTGCTGTAATTTGTAAGCTATCGTCGAACACACCGTCAGCAGTAATTTCACCAGAAGTAGAGCAACCTATGATTTGTGCAGAAGGGTAACGTGCTTTTAAGACGTTTTGTAATTTTGCTTCACCAAAACGCTTCACAGAGCCAAAAACTAAGACTAAACTTGCTGTAGGTAAAGGAGACGAAGCTGGCAGGTCTTTCAGAGGCATTTTAGCCGATAACGACTCTTGTCTAACAATCATAACTACTCCCCATGACGTGATTAAACCTATTAAAGAATCTTTGTATAAGTTGTTTAATATCCTTAATGTAATACAAATGCATTAGTATGGTGTATTGCTAAATTTATTTACATTTGTTTACATTTAATTATAATTGAATTGTAGCTCGTCCATATGGGTGATTGATATAAAAATAATATTTATTTATTTCTTTATAAAATATAGTAAATGGTATTGCTTAATGAGTAAGGCTGTATATAAAATGAGTTATAAAAAGTGCTTAATAGTCTTAGTAAATATTAAAGACAACACATATTACTTTTAAGGGGCTTGCTGGTGAGCCAAGAACAGCTAAACCAAAATAAGCTAAGCCTAGACCAGTTATCTGCTGTTAAAGTCATGGTCATTGACGACAGTAATACAATAAGACGCAGTGCTGAAATATTTCTTAAAGCTTCTGGTTGTGAAGTTGTTTTGGCAGAAGACGGCTTTGATGCCTTGGCTAAAATTTCCAACGAACACCCTGATGTTATCTTTGTGGATATTATGATGCCTAAGTTAGATGGTTATCAAACCTGCTCACTCATCAAAAGAAATGTGCGTTATAAATCCACGCCTGTCATTATGTTATCTAGTAAAGATGGCTTATTTGATCGCGCACGTGGACGCATGGTGGGATCAGACCAATACCTAACAAAACCTTTTACACAAGACACGCTAATAGATGCGGTACAAACATACTTAGCTATAGCACGCATTAATCAGGCAAATCAATCAGAGGTAGAATAAAATGGCAATTAAAACAATTTTAGTAGTAGATGATTCAGCCACAGACCGTTTTTTCTTAACAGAGTTGTTGGAAACTGCTGGCTACCTTATTACGGGGGCAGAAGGTGGCGAAGAATGTTTGGCTAAAGTTGCAGCAAGCCCACCGGATTTGGTTTTAATGGATGTGGTTATGCCAGGTTTAACTGGTTTTCAGGTAACGCGTACATTAGCTAAAGATGAAACTACCAAACATATACCAGTAATACTTTGTACAGGAAAATCGCAAGCGACAGACTTGGCTTGGGCGTTAAAAATGGGTGCAAAAGCTTGTGTTACCAAGCCGGTGATTGGTTCAGAGCTGTTGGCTCTAATCAAAACACTCGAATAAGCATCCATTTAAAAATTATTAAAGATTGACTAAATAACCGTGGCTAAAACCTCAAATTTACGCGAGTTTCAAGAAGCGATCCTTTTAAAACTTAAAGATGTTGCAACGCAAGGTGACATTGAATCTACTTCGCGTTTGGGCGTCAGGGTTGGAAGTAAAAATCTACTTGTAAGTTTAATTCAAGTGCGTGAAGTGCTGCCAGCTCCACCTGTGCAGTCAGTACCGCTTACATCGCCATGGTTTTTAGGGGTAACGAATGTGCGTGGAAGTTTATATAGCTTAAACGACTTGGCACAGTTTTTAGGATTAAGTGCCACAGCCAAAACTAATAATACGCGTATATTGTTACTTAACCCAGATACAACCTCTGGTGCGACTACACAGGTGGCTTTGCTAATTGGCGGTTTGTTAGGTTTAAGAAATTTAGATGCGATGGAAATCAAGCAGGATGCACATAAAGGAGAGATATTTTTTTGTAATCAAGTTTATCAAGATGCTGAAGGTGTGGAATGGTTTGAGGTTGATTTTGAAATGTTAGTTAAACAACAAGACTTTATTCAGCCTACATTGAACTGACTAGAGTGTTGTAAATTGAATTCAAAACTGTATAGACAAAAATTATAAACGTGTGTCTTTGAATAAGCGTTAAGTTTAAGAACGTAAAATATAAAAAAGTTAAGCTTATTTAATTCTAATATTAAAGTAGCTTAGTGAAAAACCACATAAAAAATAAAATACGCTAATTCATTTAGCATAATAAGTTATTAAAAGTGTAAATCGTAATTCTAAGAATTGGGGCTCAAAATGGCATTAAATCTAGCAACCATAAAAAGTATGCCGCTACAAATTGGCAATTTTTTTAACAAGTTGAAAGTTGGTGGTACGGGTAAGCCGAGTAGAAATTCTGGTGCTTTAAGTGCGGGTTATAGACAACTCTTTTTACAAATTGTGGCATTTATTTTATTTGCGCTGTTAAGTTTTTGGGTGATTAACCAAGTGCGAGTGAACGGTCCAATTTACAGTAAGTTACAAGCCTACGATGAGTTGAAGGCAGAAACAACGCCTCCGCCAATGTTCCCACTAGATGCGTTCGCTTCTTACAACGAGGCATACGTTGCATCCACCAGCTTTAATAACCAAAAGCGCGATAAAGCTCTGGAAAATGCAAAAAAAAGCGAGGGTGAGTTTAAAGCCAGGATTGACTATTGGCGTAAAAATCTTGATAACGATAACCTCGTAGGCCCACTAGAAGCGCTTTCGCAAGCGGGTGGTAACTTCTTCTCAGTTGCGAATCAGCGCTACATTCCAGCATTGCCATTAGGAACGGTTGCAGCATCTGCGCCATTGCTAGATTTAACCGCGGCGTTTGACGTTACCAAACAAGCAGGTAACAACTTTGCAGTTGCAGTTGATAAGGAAAATAAAGCTCTGATTCAATCTCAAACGAGTTTTATTCGAGTCGTGTTATTTGGACTGGTTTTGCTAGGGTTTGTATTATTGATATTGATGTATTTTTACGGTAAGAGACAAACAGTGCAATCCGTTAACTTAACTAATCAGTTGGCGCAAGAGGGGCAAGATAACCAAGAGGCTGTTTTACAACTACTCGATGAGATGGGTGACTTGGCGGATGGTGACTTAACTGTTAAGGCGCAAGTTCGCGACAATATTACAGGCGCGATTGCTGACTCAATTAACTACACGATTGACAGCTTGCGCGACTTGGTTGTTGAGATTAACAGAGCGACAGAGCAGGTAACGTCTGCGACTACAGTCGCGCAAGGTACATCGGTGCAGTTGCTCAGAGCGGCAGAAACACAATCTGACCAAATTATGCAAACTACTGATGCGGTAACTGATATGACACGCTCTATTTTGCAAGTATCAAGCAATGCGGCGCAGGCTTCTCAGGTTGCGCAACGCTCACTAGAAGCTGCTAACCAAGGATCACAAGCGGTACAAAACACAATCTCTGGGATGAATGAGATCCGTACACAAATTCAAGAAACTTCTAAACGAATTAAACGTTTGGGTGAAAGCTCACAAGAAATTAGTGAAATTGTGGAATTGATTTCAGACATTACTGAACAAACTAATATTTTGGCGCTAAACGCGGCGATTCAAGCAGCTTCCGCGGGTGAGGCGGGTAGAGGCTTTACGGTGGTTGCGGAGGAGGTTCAACGATTGGCGGAACGTTCATCAGAGGCGACAAAACAGATTAGTGCGATTGTTAAAACGATTCAGACCGATACTAACGGCGCAGTTGCCGCGATGGAGAAATCAACCGAGGGCGTAGTTGAGGGCGCGCGCGTAGCCGATGCTGCAGGTCAAGCACTGAACGAGATTGAAACGGTTACCAACAACTTGGCGCGTTTGATTCAAGCGATTTCTTCAGCAACGAATGCGCAAACAGAGTCAGCGACAACGGTTTCGAACAACATGCAAATGATTCAGGAAATTACAACACAAACAACGCAAGGTACTAAGCTCACTGCAGACTCCGTTGGACAGCTCACAACACTTGCGGAAGAGTTACGCGATTCTGTTGCGGGTTTTAAACTATAGCATTAGGAAAGTTACGGTCTTAATTAATACTTATTTTAAGGCTGTAAATGGAAAGTTGCATGAAAAAATACTCACACATCGTTTGGGCAAATAAAATGGAAAACCAAAATGCCTGAAGCATTTGATACTGGCCCATTATCTTGGGTGAAAGATGAAATTGACCAATCTTTGAAAAAAGTATTGATTAGTTTTACTAACGTGGCTGAGAAGCCAGAAGATTTTGCATCCTTGCGTTTTACTGAAGCACACTTGTACCAAATAAGCGGTGCGCTAGACATGGTTGGGCTCGAGGGTTGTAAACGTTACTGTTCAGAAATCGAAAAGCTAACCAACAAGCTTGAGAAGCAACAAATTCCAGTCACAAAAGACGCAATGGTTAGCCTAATGCTGGCGGTAGAGACCTTAAGCCAATATCTGCAAGACCTTTTAAATGGTTCGCCAGATATGCCCACCAGACTTTTTGATACCCTAAAACCTTTAGTTACTTTGCAAAATCAAATGCTTGAAGAAAGTGAGCTGTTTTACCCAGATACTACTTTTAGCGCACCTAAAGATTTGCCTAGTAATCCAATTCAAGAATCTACAATCCCAATTTTTGTGGCTGAACAGCGCGCGAGCTATCAAAAAAATTTGCTTGATTGGCTACGTACAAAAGACAGCGAAGCGCTTGGCTACATGCATCAAGCAGTAGTAAATGTACAACAGGTACAGCAAAAAAATGCCCAAAAAACTGTGTTATGGGTTGCAAGTGCGTTTACTGATGCGATAAGTCAGCATAATATTGCCGAACACGCTGGAGCTAAAAAACTGTGTCGCAGACTAGACCAGTATTTGCGTAGCATGTCATTGGGCGAGACTAAAGTTCCGCCACAATTAATGCGTGAACTACTCTACTTTATTGCTATTAGCGATAGAAATTCTGACAGCATCGCTAAAGTTAAAGACTTGTTTGAGCTGGATGTTCTTCTGCCAATGCGGCAATCTTGTGAGTTTGTCGCAACAAGTGCAGAGCGCGCATCGTTGGCACTTATTAGTTCAGAGTTGCCAAGCTTAAAAGACTTATGGTCAGATATCAGTGCGGGTAAAGTAAGTGAGCTAAAAAACTTTATTACAAAATTTGAAAATTTAACTGCGCTTGACAAAAAACTTAACAATCCAATTGTGGTGAATCTTTTTTTCGCAACGCACGCCTATGTGCTGTTGCTTGAAAGTGATAAATCAAAAATAGATGAATTACCGTGCATAGAGATTGCTACTGCTTTAAATTTACTTGAATATATTACTGAATATTATCAACAACTTGATATTGATGCGCAGCAAAAAATTATTACCCAAACTAAACGTTTGCAAGCGCTTATTGATGGTGAAGTTTTAGAGTCAGCAAGTAATGCATTTGTAATGGGCTCCATAGATGCGAGCGTGGTTGAAGCTGTAGCTAAACAAATTATCGAATCATTACAAAAAGTTGAAAAAGCACTCGATACATTCTTCCGTAATGCTGCCAATGTTGCTGTGCTTGAAGAAGTGATTAAACCAATTGCACAGGTCTCTGCTGCTTTTGATATGTTAGAAATGCCG
>JBDNJL010000155.1:0-3196 GCA_041687795.1 Methylotenera sp.
GATGAAACTTCTAAACGGTCATAATCAATTTCATGTTCAACCGCTAATAAATTGCCTAATTGATTACTTACCAACACACAGTCATCAATATTCACGCTGTCTTTTAAATCTGCAGGGTTTTGCTTATCAATAAACACGCGCAAAAGTTTGCCACGATTTGAAACCTCAAGGTCAACCAATTCATAACCAAGCTGGCTTACCGATGTTTCTACCAATGTTTGCAAATCTTGCATGCTTTAAACCCTCTTAATACCTTCAATTTCAAATTCAAGCCATGTAAAAATCTAAACTGAAATTCATATGTTGCAGAAACAAAAAATGGGCATAAAGCCCATCAAAAATATTTTTGTTCCACTGCAAAAATACAGGCGAAATTATACCAATAAATTCAATCAATTGAAACATTTACTTCAACAACCCTCGCTCATGCTGTTTATGATGGAGCTTAATTATATGAAAAACCCATCTAGAGACGTTCTTATATTCTTTTTAGTTAATAATTAATAAATAATTATTCTTTTATATTATTTAAAACCAGTTGTATAGTGCGTACGTCTGTTCAACAGACTACTTTTATCACCTACTTTCTAAAAATTAGGATTGACTATGAATAACACTAAATATAATGGCGAAATATCACAGGCAATTTTAAAGGCCGCGGAAGAGGTACAACAAAAAACCGGCTTTGGATTTATTGAAATAGTATTTTATGAAGGTCGTATGACGCAAATTGAAAAGCGTGAGAAGAAATGCTTTGCAAAAGAAAAATCTGATAAGCAGATCAATGTAACGTCTACTACACTGCGCCAAGCTCACAGAGTAGCGACATAAATACAGAATGAGATGCGCTATTTTGGACAGCCATAGATAGCGAATCAAAAAAATTAGGGAGAAGTATGAATAAAACTAAAACTAAAATTAGCAGAAATATTTTAGTACAGCCACTACTGATGACTAGCTTATTACTCGGCAACATAAGTGCGCTCGCCTACGATGAAACGCCTCACCCTTTGGCTAAACCAGAAATAAAATTAGCCCAGCCAGCGTTGATTATAAAAGATGCTGAACAAGCAGAAAAAATACAAGCGCGTTTAAAAGAAATTGCTGTAGAAGAAAAAGCTGCAAAACTTGCACAAAGCGGCTATTACGTAGAACGTAGAAGTTACGGCACTGGTCGTGAAACAGAGCCTCCGCGTTATGTTAAGCAAGCCAATAAAACATGGCTTAAAGATTATGACGCTCTTGCAGATATTGATTGGCTGGATATCGGATTGGATTATCGGTTTCGCTATGAAAACCGTGACAATGATTTTAGACGCACTAAAGAGTCTATAGATGAGCCTTTTTTACTAAGGACGCGCGGCTTTGTTGCAATTAAAAATATTCTAGATCCACTTCGTTTTACCCTAGAAGTTGAAGATGCACGGCGAAATCGTAGTCAATTTACCCGCGACTTTGATACACGTGACATTAACTTAGCAGAACCTATTCAAGCCTATGCTGAACTGTATTTTAAAGACTCTCTTTTAGGCAAAGACGATCTTAATAAAGCACGTCCCATCAGCTTAAAATACGGCCGTCATGCTTTTGAGCTTACTGACAGAAGGCTGGTTGCGCGCAACGAATGGCGAAATACTACCAATAACTTCCAAGGGTTACGAACACACGTTGGCCAAGCTAAAAATGACTGGGAAGTGGAGGCCTTTGCGTTGCAACCAGTGCAAAGACTAAATAACCGACTAGATGAAAAAGACGACTCCCAACATTTTTACGGTGTGGTTGCAGATTGGCGCGGCTGGTCAAACTACATCACATTGGAACCCTATTATTTCTTGCTAAAGCAAGATGGCGACAAAGTTAAACTTGATACAAACGGCAATACGGCTGCGGCAAATACTAGGATCGATCGAGAGACTCACACCGCCGGGCTAAGAGCTTACGGCATTCTCCCTGACTTAGGTTTCGATTATGACGTCAGTGTTGTCAAACAATGGGGCAGTCAGGATCGACTCGGGAATAACGGTCGATTTATTGCAAAATTAGATCATGAAGCACATGCCTATAACGCAGAGATAGGATACACATTTAAAAACGCATGGAAACCAAGATTAAGTGCATTTTACGGTGTAGCCACTGGTGATAAAAATCAAAACGACACCAAAAATCAACGCTTTGAACGTCTGTTTGGTTTTGCTAGACCGTGGTCAAACGATGATTACATTCAAATGGAAAATATACGCACACCTAAAGTGCGTGCTGAATTTGATATTCCGCAAATTTACAGTGATGCAATAGGTTTAAATTCTATAAAGGTGGATACAGGATTTAGTCGCTACTATTTAGATAGTGATACAGACCGCTGGAATGCTGGTGGTAATTTGCGCGATGTAACAGGCAAAAGCGGCGACCATATTGGTGATGAGATAGATTTAAGGATTCGCTTTCCATTGGGCGATAAAATCGCTGTCAACTTAGGCTATGCGCATTTTTGGGCAGGTGATTTCACCAGAACTACATCTAGAAAAGTTGCGGGGGAAAGTAAGCGTGACGCCAGCTCAGACTTCTTCTATTTAGAAGTATCCGCGAGCACTTTTTAATCAGCACGTGTTTAAAGCAATACGATGAATAGCCTTAAATGTAACTAGCTAAATTAATAACCATTTATAAATAATTGACATCAATCGACATAAATACTAAATCAAGGACTATCAAATGAAAAATATCAATATAAAAACAATTCTGGCAAGCATCGCCCTTATCACACCTTAACTTGTTAATGCGGCCGACATTACGCTTCTCAATGTGCCGTATGACCCAACACGAGAGGTCTACCAATACTTTAATGCGGCATTTAGCAAATATTGGAAAAATAAAACTGGCGATAACGTCATTATTAAAACTTCTCACGGCGGTTCTGGAAAACAAACACGCGCCATTATTGATGGTTTAAACGCTGACGTAGCAACCTTGGCATTGGCTTATGATGTAAACCAACTTCATGACAAAGCGAAGTTGATTCCAAAAGATTGGCAAAAGCGTTTGGCACACAATAGCTCGCCTTACACTTCAACCATTGTGTTATTAGTGCGTAAAGGTAACCCAAAAGGCATTAAAAGATTGGGATGACTTATTTAAACCAGGTGCCTCTGTGATTACACCTAACCCTAAAACATCAGGTGGCGCACGCTGGAATTAC
>JBDNJL010000156.1:0-2644 GCA_041687795.1 Methylotenera sp.
ACCTTATTTTCGGTATATTTAGGGTTTTGTATGCAAAATACAACGCTAACAACTGAAGAGTCAATTAAGCCACAAAAACTACTAGAGCAAGTTGTGGCAAAAATGCGTGATAAGCATTACAGTATTCGTACAGAAAAAATCTATGTAGATTGGATTAAACACTATATTTGGCATCATGACAAGTGTCACCCAAAAGATATGGGCGTAGCTGAGGTAGAGGCTTTTTTAACGCACTTAGCGGTAGTAAATAGCCCATGAGATTTAATTTAACAAAACCAAGCCAAAATACTTAACGGTTTTCACATGAGAATAGTGTGC
Source organism: Methylotenera sp. (assembly GCA_041687795.1). Lineage (GTDB taxonomy): Bacteria > Pseudomonadota > Gammaproteobacteria > Burkholderiales > Methylophilaceae > Methylotenera. Next base: position 319 of record JBDNJL010000156.1, read on the forward strand.
TTATGCGCATATATTTCACGGGGAAGACCTTTACGGTCTTAAAAGCGTAAAAAACTTAACGGTTTTTTACAGACACATTTTAATAGACACTTTTTAAACCAATTCTTAAATGTTTAAATTAGCTAACAATGCCTTTTAATTAGGCGATGTGTGCGATATTTATATATACTTTGTTTCAGTATTGTTTGAATATTGTTTAAATATTATTTGAATTTTTCAATGCTCTTTTTAAAAGCGTCATCGTTAGGTAGCTAGAATGATAGAGCCGATTTTAATTGCTAAAAATGCCACTGTTTCAAGTGTAATTTTGCCAAAAATGGCGAATAGGCATGGCTTAATTGCAGGGGCTACAGGCACAGGTAAAACAGTGACTTTGCAGACACTTGCAGAAAGCTTTTCTAACATCGGTGTGCCGGTTTTTATGGCAGATGTGAAAGGTGATTTGGCGGGCATGAGTCAAGCAGGTGGTGGAAACGCGAAAGTTGAAGCGCGTTTTGCACAGCTTGGCATTAGCGATTTTAAATATGAAAAATGCCCAGTCACATTTTGGGATGTATTTGCAAAAAGTGGTCACCCAGTACGCACCACCATTGCAGAAATGGGGCCATTATTATTTTCACGCATGCTTAATTTAAATGACGTGCAAAGTGGCGTATTAAATGCAGTATTTAAAATTGCCGATGATAAAGGTTGGCTACTTTTAGACCTGAAAGATTTACGCACCATGATGCAACACGCATCTGAAAACGCAGCAGAATATCAATCACGCTACGGCAATATTTCAGCCGCTAGCGTAGGTGCAATTCAACGTGCTTTATTGCAGCTAGAAACCGAAGGCGCAGACCAGTTGTTTGGTGAGCCAGCGCTTAATTTAGATGATTTGATACAAACCGATGCAAAAGGTCGCGGTGTCATCAATATTTTAGCTTCTGATAAGCTATTTAATTCACCACGTGTTTATGCGACTTTATTACTATGGTTACTTTCAGAGCTATTTGAAAAATTGCCTGAAGCGGGTGATTTAGAAAAACCAAAATTAGTCTTCTTTTTTGATGAAGCACATTTACTATTCAACGATGCGCCAAAAGCCTTGCTCGATAAAATTGAGCAAGTAGTGCGCTTAATACGCTCTAAAGCAGTAGGTGTGTATTTCGTTAGCCAAAATCCGCTAGATATACCAGATGTCGCTTTAGGTCAGCTAGGCAATCGCGTGCAACATGCGCTACGTGCTTTTACGCCACGCGACCAAAAAGCCGTGAAATCAGCCGCTGAAACCTTCAGAAGCAATCCAAAAGTCGATGTTGCCACTGCGATTACTGAGCTTGGTGTAGGTGAGGCCTTGGTTTCATTTTTAGATGAAAAAGGCATCCCAACCCCAGTAGAACGCACCTTTATATTGCCACCATTAAGCAGAATTGGCCCTGCAACTGAAATTGAGCGTAGCGACACAATTAAAGCTTCTAGCCTTTATGGATTTTATGAAAAGCAAATAGATCGCGAATCAGCGTATGAGATTTTAAATAAACGTGCAGAACAAACTGCCACAGAAACTAAAGCAGAAGAGGGCTTTGATTGGGGCGGCATGTTTGGTGGTGGCACTGCTAAAAGAACAGGTAGGCAATCAGATGGGTTGATTGAAATCGCCGCTAAAACGGTGGCGCGTACTGTAGGGTCGCAAATTGGTAGGCAAATTGTACGTGGTATTTTAGGTAGTATTTTGGGCAGTAAAAAGTAAATTTAAATGCCCACCGATATTGAAATTGCACAAGCAGCAGTATTTCAGCCTATCGCTTTAGTAGCAGAGAAACTAAAGCTTAAACCTGAAGACTTAACGCTTTTTGGCAGACACATTGCTAAATTAAGCGCTGAATGTACCCAGAGGCTTAAAAATTCTAATCAACCTAATGGTAAATTGATTTTAGTCACCGCAATTAGCCCAACGCCAGCAGGTGAGGGTAAAACAACAACAACGGTCGGTTTGTCTGACGCACTTAATCTTTCATTTCAACAGACTCAAACATCAAAAGTCGCAATGGCTTGTTTGCGCGAGCCCTCACTAGGTCCTGTATTTGGCAAAAAAGGCGGTGCAACAGGCGGCGGTTATGCACAAGTTGTGCCAATGGAAGACATCAATCTGCATTTTACAGGTGATTTTCACGCCATTGGTGCAGCCAATAATTTACTTGCTGCCCTAGTAGATAATCATATTTATCAAGGTAATGTGTTAGGTATTGACCCTGCGACTATTACATGGCGACGTTGTATGGATATGAACGACCGTATGCTACGCAACATTACGCTTAATCGTAACGTAAACGATGCGCAT
>JBDNJL010000157.1:0-8357 GCA_041687795.1 Methylotenera sp.
GCGAACCTGCTTCTGCCTGTTTCAATATGTTGATGATCTGACTCTCGGTAAATCTTGATAGCTTCATGTAAAAATTCCTTTAAATCTAATTAAGAAAATTCTACTTCTAAATGCTACTTTTATATGGGGGGATTACCCAGGGAAGGAAATAAAATGAATCAAATTATTTATTTAGTAGGACTAGTCGTTGTTGTTATGGCAATTTTGTCATTCGTAGGATTAGGTTAAGGGGGATATTATGATTAATTCCAATGATCAAAGTCCCATGGAATGGAGTGCTATTTTTGCTGGCGCTGCGATTGCAGTAGCGACAACTTTAATACTTTCTCAATTCGGGGCAATAATAGGCTTGTCATCTGACGGTGTTCTCGTTGGAAAAGTGAAGTTAGCGAATTGGGCAGTTATCGCTACTGGTATATGGTTGCTGTGGATCCAGTTATTTGCATCTGTAACTGGGGGATATATTTCAGGTCGGATGCGCTTAATTTCGCGTGACATTTCAGCGCATGATAATGAACTCAAAGACGGTATTCACGGGCTAATGGCTTGGGCTATAAGTACTTTGGTAGTTTTTGTAGTTGTCGGCTTAGTTGCAGCGTTTGGTGTACTTATTGACAGCATAAATGGCAATCTGAGCTTGCCAACTACATTGTCGCAAAAAGAGCAAAATATGGCAGTAATTTATGCCTTTATTTTAGGCTCAATATCACTTGTCTCAGCAGTGGCTTCTTGGTGGGCTGCAACAGTAGGCGGCGATCACCGTGACCAAAAAACTGATTTCAGTAAATTGATATCATTCAAGAAACGTTAAATTCCTTATAAAAAATTGTTTGAAAAAATGCTAGCTTATCAATAAGCTAGCATTTTTAATTTATGTCTCCTCGACCTAGGCTCGAACCAAGGACACACGGATTAACAGTCGCGGGAATAAAGAAAACCACAACAATCAGAAAGCACTTAAAACAATACAATCAAGTAGTTAAGTGTTTTGGTGTTTTCTCGTTAATTGCCCTTTTGTGTGCCTAAGTGTGCCATGAGTGTGCCACGACTAGAAAATAAAAAAGCCCTGCATCTCTGCAAGGCTTATGTATATTGGCTCCTCGACCTGGGCTCGAACCAGGGACACACGGATTAACAGTCCGTTGCTCTACCGACTGAGCTATCGAGGAATCGGTGAAGGCGCAATAATACTTTCTTAGCGGGGATAGGTCAATCTCTAGTCCAGCTTTTTAGCTGAATTTTGTGAAAAAATAAAAAAAACTTTTTTTTGGTGTGGCGATTACAATTTGCACCCTTATTATTTTAATACTTTTTAATTTGAGAGTGCATTAAAGGCTTATTTTGCTGACTATTAAAATGTGTCTATAAAAAACCGTTAAGTTTTTTATTTGTTATGGCAAAACCGTTAAGTTTTTATATTTCACACGTTTAAACAATAAAAAAATCTCGTTTCCAAGGCTTTTTTGAAATTAACTCAAATTTTATTGATATTTAACTTAATGCTTTTTCAATTCTATCTAGTGCATTTTTTAAGTTGTCCATAGATGTTGCAAATGAGATGCGGAAGTAGCCTTCTGCACCAAAAGCAGAACCAGGAACAACGGCTACATCAAATTGCTCGAGTAAATACTCGGCAAATGCCATGTCGTTTGCAGCTTTAATTTTGCCAGCTACATGTAAATTTGCAATCGCTGTGCGCGCATCTGGAAAAGCATAAAACGCGCCACCAGCCATTAAGCAGCTTAACCCTGGTATGGCATTAAAACGATTTACCACGTAACTGTGGCGCTCTTTAAAAGCGGTTACCATGGGGGTAATGCAGTCTTGTGGACCTTCAAGCGCAGCTTGTGCGGCGACTTGTGAGATTGAAGTTGCATTGCTAGTGGATTGGCTTTGTAAAATTTCCATCGCTTTAATAATATACGCTGGACCAGCGGCATAACCAATGCGCCAGCCTGTCATGGAGTATGCTTTTGAAACACCATTAAGCACAATGCAGCGGTCTTTTAGTGCTGGCGTTGCGTTTAAAATATTGTAAAACTTATCGCCAGTTAAATTTACATGCTCGTACATGTCGTCTGTGGCAACCAATACGTGTGGATATTTTAGCAATACTTCGCCCAGTGCTTGAAGCTCCTCTAAGGTATAAACGGTGCCAGTTGGATTAGATGGCGAATTAATCATAAAAATCTTGGTTTTTACGGTAATGGCGGCTTCTAATTGTGCTGGCAATAATTTAAAGCCTTGCTCAATACCACATTCAATAATGATTGGCGTTGCTTCTGCAACCAAGGCAATGTCTGCGTAGCTCACCCAATATGGTGCTGGCACAATCACTTCATCGCCTTTATTTAGCACTGCCAAACAAAGATTAAAAATGGTTTGCTTGCCGCCCACGCGAACAATCACTTCATTTAACGTATATTCAAAATCGTTTTCGGTTTTAAATTTATTCACTATCGCTTTTTTAAGCCCTGGAATACCAGAAACAGGGGTGTATTTGGTAAAGCCGTCATCAATGGCTTTTTTTGCAGCATCTTTAATATGTTGTGGTGTATCAAAGTCTGGTTCGCCCGCAGCTAAACCAATAATCGGACGACCTTCTGCTTTGTATCTACCTGCTTTTGCAGTAATCGCAAGTGTTGGCGATTCTTTAATTGCTTGAACGCGGGTTGATAACACGGTGGCTGGATTTAACGGTGAAGCTGGTTTAAGCGATAAATCAGAATTAAGCGATGAAGGTTGTGACAAAATATGCTTCCTTAAAACAATATTGTGTAAATGATTGAATGCACGGCATTTTACGCATAAAAACGGATGTTAGGAATATGTATAGGCGCCTCTTATGGCTATTATGTAAAAGAAAAAAGACTTTGTCATTGGATTTTATTAAACCAACAACAAAGCCTTTAAATTTTAGTAGATTAAACGTATATTTTATAACAGTTTAAATATGCATTTGATCTAACATTTTTTATCGCATCCTAAAGCTTCACGGTATTGCTCAACCAGCGTAGGGTCAATTTCTGCAATAGATTGCTTCACTTGATTTACGCCTGCATCGTCACCTTTATTATGTGCGATCACACCTAATCTAAATAGCGCATTAATATTACCTGCATCAAACACCACAGATTCATGATAAGCACGTGCCGCTTCATCCGTTTTGTTTAAGTGTTCATTTGCAACGCCAAGCTCAAACCATGCTTCAGAATTTTTTGGCTCGCTGGCTATCCAATTTTGTGCAACTTGTTCAAGCTTGAGCCAATCTTCGCTAATTTCAGGAATCGCCATTTGCATAAAAAATGGCTTTTTATCGTCGTCAGCCTCCCAAAATGCTTTACCTATAATTGGAAAAGCCGTTTCTTCAGGTAGTTTTTGCAAATTCACTAGCCATTCGATAGGTAGAGAATAAAAATAAGCAGTTTTGCCTGGAGATTTAAATGTATTAATGCCTAATAGTTTGCCATCTAAATCAAAAATACCGCTTCCACTTGCACCCATTCTAAAAGGCGCTGTACTCCTAATCACTTTGCCTTCATCAAAGGCGTAAGTTGTATTGATATTACCTGATGATGTTAACGAAGCAGGAGAGCCGTTTGAATGACCGATTGACAATATCTCTTGCCCACGTTTTAAATCTTTACCACTACCAATAGCCACTGGCGTTACTGGCAAATTAAACGTCGTTAATAAACATAGGTCATGCCATCTATCCGCTTGCACGCTTGTTACTGGATATGTTTCTTCACCAACATTTATCCAAGGTGATTTGGTTGTGCGCAAAACATGACAATTAGAAATTACTTTATCTTGTGCAACTACAACACCAGAACCATAAGCAAGGCCGCCACTTTGGTTGTAGCCACGTACCAACACAACTGCATGCTTAGCCACCATAATTTTTTCGGTATCAATAGCAAATGCAGAGCTTGTAAAACTAAATTGTAATGAGCTTAGTAAAACAGATAGCAGAATGAAACCACGCATAGAAAATCCCCAGATTAGTTCTTATAATAACTATTCATATTAATGTTATTTAAATACCACTAGCATGACTTAAATAAACCTGCAAAGTTCTAAAACATAAAGTACGTCGATTAGATTTACGGAATTTAATCATTCAATATAATCGCTTTTGAATGCGCTTTAAGTTGCTAACAATAATATCTTTTGCTGTTAAAATGAAATGCTAAAATTTGAGCGCACAACAAAGTGTTTGTTACTTTTCCAAATAGTAAATATCAGTTACATCAGCCCTTTGCGCCCGCTGGCGACCAGCCGCAAGCCATTGAAAAAATTACACAAGGCATTGAAGACGGCTTGAAATTTCAAACTTTGCTAGGGGTGACTGGCTCAGGCAAAACTTACACAATGGCCAATGTGATAGCACGTATTGGCCGCCCAGCGATTGTAATGGCGCCAAATAAAACATTAGCTGCCCAGCTTTATAGTGAGTTTAGAGAGTTTTTCCCTAATAACTCTGTAGAGTATTTTGTTTCTTACTATGATTATTATCAACCAGAAGCTTACGTACCTTCGCGCGATTTATTCATTGAAAAAGATTCCAGCATTAATGAGCACATTGAGCAAATGCGCTTATCTGCTACTAAAGCTTTATTAGAGCGTGAAGATAGCATTATTGTAGCCACCGTATCAGCGATTTACGGCATTGGTGACCCAAGTGACTATCACAACATGGTATTGCATGTGCAAATCGGCGACAAAGTGCCACAACGCGAAATGATAGATCGCTTAATTGGTATGCAGTATGATCGCAATGAGTTTGATTTTAGCCGCGGCACATTTCGGGTGCGCGGTGATGTGATTGATGTGTTTCCAGCGGAAAATAATGAAACAGCTGTGCGCTTATCTTGCTTTGACGATGAAATAGAATCAATCACTTTATTTGACCCTTTAACAGGACAGATATTTAATAAAATTCAAAGGTTTACAGTCTATCCTTCAAGCCATTACGTAACACCACGAGAAACCACGATCCGTGCGATGGAAAAAATTAAACACGAGCTTAAAGACCGTGTAGATTTTTATATTAAAACTGGCAAATTGGTAGAAGCGGCACGGATTGAGCAGCGCACACGTTTTGACCTTGAAATGCTCAACGAAATTGGCTTTTGCAAAGGTATTGAAAACTATTCACGGCATTTATCAGGCCGAAACCCTGGCGATCCCCCACCAACGTTGATTGATTATTTACCAGACGATGCGCTGATGATTATTGATGAAAGCCACGTCACTGTGCCACAGATTGGTGCGATGTATAAAGGCGATCGTTCGCGCAAGGAAAACTTGGTGGATTATGGCTGGCGCTTGCCTTCAGCTTTAGATAATCGCCCGCTGAAGTTTGAGGAATTTGAACGTATTATGCGTCAATGCGTGTTTGTGTCTGCCACGCCTTCTGAGTACGAAAAAAATCATCAGCAACAAGTGGTAGAGATGATTGCGCGGCCTACGGGACTAGTTGACCCCGAGATTTTTGTTAAACCTGCTGATACACAAGTGGATGATTTGTTAGGTGAAATTAAATTACGTGTTGATGTTGGCGAGCGGGTACTAGCCACCACTTTAACCAAACGTATGGCAGAAGATTTAACCGATTACCTAAGTGAGCATGGCGTAAAAGTACGCTATTTGCATAGTGATATTGATACGGTAGAGCGTGTAGAAATTATTCGTGATTTACGTTTGGGTGAGTTTGATGTGTTGGTTGGCATTAATTTACTGCGTGAAGGCTTGGATATTCCAGAAGTATCACTCGTGGCTGTGCTAGACGCAGACAAAGAGGGCTTTTTACGCTCTGAGCGCAGTTTGATTCAAACGTCAGGCCGCGCCGCACGTAACTTAAACGGCAAAGTGATTTTTTACGCAAATAGTATTACGCGCAGCATGAAAGCCGCAATGGACGAAACACAGCGCCGCCGCAGTGTACAAATGGCGTTTAACGAAGCGAACGGCATTGTGCCTAGAGGCATCGTTAAAAAAGTTAAAGATATTATTGACGGTGTGTACAATAAAGATGAAGCACTGCGCGAACGTAAAGCGTTACAAGAGCAAGCTAACTACGAATCTTTAAGTGAAAAACAAATCGCAAAAGAGTTAAAACGCTTAGAAAAATCCATGCATGACGCGGCGAAAAATCTTGAATTTGAAAAAGCAGCGGATTTTAGAGATCAGCTAAAAAAACTTAAAGCCAAGTTATTTGGCGCTGATATGCCTGATGTTGTTTAGGGTGGAAATGTGTCTGTGAAAAGTGGTTAAGTTTTCGTAAAGCTCAAGAATAAACCTTTAAGTTTTTTTAACTCTCATTCTCTAATACTTCTAAAAACGCATCGCCATATTTCATTAGTTTAGCTTGTCCAACGCCACTAATGTTTGCAAAATCATCTAGCGTTTGTGGTTTTTGGTTAAGTATTTCTAGCAATGTACTGTCGTGAAAAATAAGGTAGGGCGGCACGCCTTGCTCTTTAGCGAGCCTTAAACGCTCCGCTTTTAGGGCAAGCCACATTGGGTCATCGTTGGCACCCGCAAAGGCTTCTTTACTTCGGCTTGCGCGTTCGGCTTTGCTTAATGTATTGCCGCCACGCTTCTCTGGTTCAACATCTCGCCTTAGCCATACGGTTTTTTCGCCTTTTAACACTGGGCGTGAGGTTTCGGTGAGTTTTAACCCACCATAAGCTTGAACATCACTTTCTAAAAGTCCTGCGGCAACCAGTTGGCGGAAAATACTGCTCCACTGGCTTTGCGGTAGCGCTTTGCCTATGCCAAAAGTGCTTAAATGTTGATGATTAAATTGGCTGGTTTTCTCATTGCTTTTGCCTAATAAAACATCAATTAAATGCACTACGCCAAATCTTTGGCCAGTGCGATACACACATGAAAGCGCCATTTGTGCAGGTTTGGTTGCATCCCAAGTATCCACAGGCGTTAGGCAGTTATCGCATTGGCCGCAATCGCCAGGGTGTTCTTCACCAAAATGCCGCAACAAGGTTTGGTGTCGACAAGTGGTGGACTCGCAAAAGCCGAGTAGGGCGTCTAACTTTTGCCGTTCTAAATGTTTACGTTCATCGGATGCATCACCGCTATCTAGCATTTGCCGCATAAAAACCACATCGCCCAAGCCATATGTCATCCAAGCGTTTGCGGCTAAGCCATCACGCCCAGCACGACCCGTTTCTTGGTAATAGCTTTCCATACTTTTGGGTAAATCTAAATGCGCCACAAAGCGCACGTTGGGTTTATCAATCCCCATGCCAAAGGCAATGGTTGCCACCATAATAACGCCTTCATCGCGCAAAAATTGGCGTTGATTTTTTTCGCGGACTTTTGCGTCTAACCCTGCATGATAAGGTAATGCATTCCAGCCTTTTTCGGTGAGCCAAACGGCGGTTTCTTCTACCTTTTTGCGCGATAAACAATATACAATTCCAGCGTCATTAGCATGTTCGCGCTCTAAAAAATTAAGTAATTGCTGGCGTGCATTATTTTTTTGAGTCACGCGGTAGCGAATGTTAGGCCTATCAAAACTTGAAACAAATTGCCGGGCGTTTTGTAATGAAAGTTGCTCAACAATTTCGCTGCGCGTTGGCGCATCTGCTGTGGCTGTGAGCGCAATGCGTGGCACATGTGGATAACGCTCATGCAATATGGTGAGCTGGCGATATTCTGGCCTAAAATCATGTCCCCATTGCGATACGCAGTGCGCTTCATCAATCGCAAACAACGCTAAACCTAAATGCGAATTCACTTGGTCTAATAAACTTAAAAAATTACCTACAGTTAAGCGCTCTGGTGCGACGTAGAGTATTTTAATATCGCCCGACAAAATACGGCTAGTAATGTGCGCGTTGTCTTCTGCACTCAAGCTAGAATTTAAAAATGCAGCTTCAATGCCTAATTGTTGCAAGGCTTCTACTTGGTTTTGCATTAAGGCAATTAAAGGTGAAACCACAATCGCTAAACCATCGCGCACTAATGCGGGAATTTGATAACATAACGATTTCCCCCCACCTGTTGGCATTAATACCAGTGCATCGCCACCTGCACACACATGCTCTACAATGGTTTGTTGTGCGCCGCGAAACTTGCTAAAGCCAAAGGTGGTTTGTAATAATTGGAGTGGGATATTCAAGGTGGTGGCTTGCTAGAGTTAAGTCGTTAGTTTAGCTTAACTTTTAGCGCAAATGGGTTGATTAATGAATATGTGTCTATAAAAAGTGGTTAAGTTGCTAGCCTATCAATACCGCAAGGCGCGCCGCAGTGTAATATACGCACTAAAGCGCGTGATTGAAATTTAAAGCGTAACCAAATATTTTATTAAAAGCACTTTATGAATAGCA
>JBDNJL010000039.1:0-5234 GCA_041687795.1 Methylotenera sp.
AGTGTGCGTCAAATTAACTTTAAAGACCCCGCAGGCAACGGTATTGAGTTAAATTTTGATGAATTTAGAACGCCTTAACTTATATTTTTAAAATAGGTCGTTTTAGTTATGTGACTCGCGTCACATACATGGTAAGGAAATGGCTTAATATACGACCAAGTAATAATAAATTTAAAATGTGTCTGTAAAAAACCGTTAAGTTTTTTATGTATTGGGCACAAACGTTAAATTTTTACTAAAGTTATAAAAGTACTTATGTTTTTTTAATGCTAAGACGCATTTACATGCGCTGTATTGTTTTGGAGAACCTTTAAAATGAAAACGTTATCATCAGCAGTGATTACTCAATTAATCATTGGCGCTATTGCAATGTTTGCAATGAACACCAGTGCTTTTGCCGAGGCTGACCCAAATCTATGGCCAGTCGTTAAAGAAGCGTTTTTTGCAAAACGCGATATTCAAGAAGTTGATTTTTTACAGATTGAAGCCCCTCGCCGTGCAGAAAGTGGCGCGCAAGTGCCTGTTACCTTTATTTATGATAAAGCGGCTGCAAACGGCGTAAACCTTAAAAAAATCTACGTGTTGGTGGATGCTAACCCAATTCAACTTGCTTCAACTTATCATTTAACCGATATGCTGGGCAACTTAAATTTAGCTACACGTATTCGTTTAGAAACTGACTCATACGTGCGCTTAATCGGTGAAACGTCTGATGGCAAGCTTTACATGGCTAAGCGTGAAATTCGCGCGGCAGGCGGCTGTGGTGGCACGGTAGATGGCGATGATGCTGCGATTCGTGCAGCAGCTGGAAAAATTAAACTAAAAGTTGAAGAGCCAATTAAACTTGGTAGTGCAACGCCAACAGTATTTAATATTCGCCATCCAATGCGTACAGGTTTACAACGCGATTTAGTCTCACAAGGTTATGTGCCTGCTTTTTATATTAACAAAGCAGCCTTTACTTATAACGGTAAAGAAGTGATGACTGTTGATGTAGGCGTTGGCACGGCGGAAGACCCTTATATGAAATTTAACTTTACGCCATCTGCCCCAGGTACGCTTGAAGTGGTTGCTACTGACAACGAAGGTAAAGTATTCACTCAGCATATTGATGTGAAAAGCTAAGCCATTATTAAGCTTGCAAAAGGCCTCAATTGAGGCCTTTTTTATTGCCTAAAATGCTAAAATAATTTTATGCATGATTAAGTAAAATTAATAAAATAAGGAGCACAGCATGAAAAGCTATCGCAAAGAACTTTGGTTTAATCCACCCACTCGTGTGGCGTTTATTCGCATTACCGAACAAGTAAACGAATGCCTGCGCGAAAGTGGCGTAAAAGAAGGGTTTGTTTTAGTCAACGCTATGCACATTACTGCCAGCGTATTTATTAATGACGATGAGCGCGGCTTACACCATGACTATATACAGTGGTTAGAACGCCTAGCGCCGCACGAGCCAGTGAACAGCTATCGCCACAATGATACAGGTGAAGACAATGCTGATGCACATATGAAGCGGCAAGTAATGGGTCGTGAAGTAGTAGTCGCCATTACCGAAGGCCGCTTAGATTTTGGTCCTTGGGAGCAAATATTCTACGGTGAATTTGATGGCAAACGTAAAAAACGTGTACTGGTGAAAATTATTGGCGAATAATTAGAAGTACTATTTTACCATTTAAAATGTGTCTATAAAAAATAGTTAAGTTTTTTACTTATAAAGGCAAAACGGTTATGTTTTTTAACTCAAAAAGCAAAATGGTTAAGTGTAAATATCAACCTTAACAAAATGTGATGATAACCCGTAAAAAAAGCCCTTTCTATTACGAAAGGGCTTTTTAATTTCAGCCTAAAATTATTGATTAGGTACTAGCTCTCGCCAAATATATTTTCTGCCGAAAGTGCCGCCATCATTTTGACGAAGTATAGTAGTACGTGTTTTACCAGCACCAATATTTAAATCTCTAGACCTATTTGAAACCCTACTGGTTTGATTATCAGAAGTATTAAATTTAATAACACCTTTACCGTCTTTATTGTAACTAACACCTATACCCACAACCGGCGTATTTGTTCTTTCTGATATCACCCCACCAGGCAATAAAGCGCCGCCTGTTAAGTAATTAAAGAAGTTGAGATAGCCAAACCCGCCCGGTGAGCACGTAGTACTTGCGGGCACAATAGTTGGCACTACAAGCACCCCACCCACTAATAATGGATCTATATTCACACGCTCTCCAGTTTCAGGAAAATCTGCAAACCAACCCAAGCTCGCGCCAAAGTCCACTGGAAAGCTAGAGACTGTTCGGCTTTCACCCGAGCCTGAAATTTCCTGCGCTATCATCGCACCTCTAGGATTTCCCAATGGCGTGACGCCATCCACCTTAACTGCATACAAGCTTTCTCTTGGTGCACCTGTCACATTTAAATCCAAAGGTTCTAAATACTTACCTGTACCAATAAATGCCACTTTATTTCTATTAATCACCCCAAGCTCAGGCTTTGCTGTAATGGCTTGCGCTACTCCGCTAGGGCCTCTTAGAGTTGCAAGCAATACTGGCGCAACGTTGGTATTAATATCAAACTTCCAAAGGTTACCTAGTAAATCACCCCCAAGCACAAATGCACTGGTATTATTTCTAAGTACATCATCAACAAAGCCTGAGACTGGGCTCAACCCACTCGGCGTATTTGCGTTACCTGCGCCAGTGGTATAGGTTCTTATTAAGTTACCACTGCCTGCAGTTAGCACATATAAACTACCACCACCATTACCTGAAGGACTATTGGGTGTTATGCCGTTATTATCAAAAGTACCGTTGTTATAGCCAGAAGTTAACACCACCGCCCATGCACCGTTATTTAACTTTGTAATAATAGGTGAGCCAAAGGTATAGCCTAAGTTTGGTAAGTCCGCCGCTGTTTTTTCCCACAATAATTGCGGCGCGTCTGGGTTGGTAATATCAAGTGCATAGTATCCCCTGCCGCCTCCAGCCAAACCCGCTACTAGAATTGTTTTCCAGCTTCCATCAAAAATTTCACCAATCACAGGGTCACCATTTACAAGGTTAACGTGATTGGTGGCGTAGTCTTTATCCGCCAACTTCCACATTTTACTAATGGCTGGTGTTGGCACAAATGCCCAGCGCTCTTGTCCGTTAATAGCGTTAAATGCGTGCAACATGCCATCATTAGCGCCCACGTACACCGTAGGTGAGCGTGAACTTTGCGATGTTTTAAAAGCATCATATCCACTATCAACATATTTAAATCTTGGGTCACGCATATAAGCGGGTTGAGAATCTGTAATATCGCCCAAGGTCGCTTGGCGATAGCGATACAAGCGATTATCGACTAGATTACTAGAACGGTCCTCAAAACCAGTTTGTCCGCGTAGGTAATTAATAAAGTTTGCGCCAACGGCTTTAGTTTGCTGACTATTTGTGCCACTTGTGTAGTCTGGCCACTGGCTAAGATTATTTGCCAAGAAACTTGCAGAATAAAATAATTGTTGAGATGCGCTTAAGTTGCCCCAAGTAAATGGTGCAAGCGCCCCGCCCTTATTCATAAAGATACTACGCGTGTCACTATTGGCAGCCACTTTGGTTTTCATTGTGCCACTGCAACCTTTTGCCACCTGAACTCTACACACGTTACCCGTTAAATCACCCCCTAAGCTACCGCAAGTGGCAGGGTTACTATTGTCTGTTTTACAAAAGAATGAAGTACTGCCATTCACGTCTTCAGTCACTAGCTGCGCTGGTGAAGTACAAGACTGTGATGCCACGTCTTCTGCACACCAACCTGCAGCTTGACTGGTTTCTAAAGTCAATAAATCTACCGTTCTTGATTCAATATTACCTATCCATTTTACGGTTTCGTAGCTAGCAGTATATTCAAAGTTATCACCCGCTGTTGGTTGCAATGAGCTGGCAGAAGAGGCAGAACCAGTGCCTGATTTACTTTGAATATTAGACAATGCACGGCGTAACGACTCTGAAAGCTCTTTAGGGTTACGTGCACTAAAATATTGGCCATTACCATTCACTGCTGCATGCCATAAATCGTCAATCGCTGAAGGCACATTTTGCGCTGGTACTGGCCAGTTTTTGGTGCCTGCGCGTAAATCAGCAAAGTCACCAGTGGTCTGGGTTTCATAATCACTATCGTAAAATAAGGTACCGTCAATGCCTAAACCCAGCGTGAGTGTCGTCATGTTTTGCTTTAAAAAGCTCTCATTACCCACGCCCTCACCACATACGTTTTGCCCTAGCGCGCCACTACAGTTACCAAAATCTGACCGACGAATGTCAGTGTCATAATAGTATTTAGACACATCAGACAACGAGCCGCTAGACGCGGTTGAACCCTCAAACATTGGGCGATCTGTGCCTGGGCCATCAAGGTTACCAATATTACCGTTATTCACATCAGTCCCAGCTGCGCCATTCCAATAGCCATCAGTGGTTAATAAGGTAAAGTTTGGTTGGCATGCATATTCCACTGGATCTGCACTACCCACTGGCCTTCTGCCAGCGTAAATTCTGCCAACCGTGGCTAGTGCTTGCCTAAGTGGCGTACTACTACCAACGTTTGTAGCAAATAGCCTGTTGTACCAGTTATTTTTTTGTTGTCCATTTCCTGCTTCATACTTACCAATAGGCAAATAGTTACCAGCAGGATTATTAATGGTAATAAAACCCACACGATAGCGATTATCAATCGCTTTAAATGCTTGGCTTGCTGAAGTTTTCATACCTTGCATACGTGTACGATAATATGTCCACCAATTAGCGTAATTAGTCATTTCTTGCGCATAAGTACAGGTTGCACCAGCACAGTCTGTACGTTCAGCAGATTTCAGTAAGCTTCCAGGCTCTGGGTAGCTATTTACTCCACTCACAATATCCACATACACTAAACTGCCTGGACGCCGTAATATAGGTGTAGTTGGCGTTGCTGTGGCTCTTACATTAGTACTAATAGCAATAGGCACTTGTAACAAGCCGGCTGGCGAGGTAATTGTTAATGTATTGCCACTTCTTGACGCACTAAAGCCCCTGGCTTCACATTGACCTGACAAGCCATTGGTACAATTATCAATAGCTGTTTCTACTGCTGAAGCCAAGTCGTTATTATTATTATTATCAGATGCAGTACCAGACATTATCTCCATGCCATTGACTTTAATACTGCTTACTTCGGCTGTGCCAGAAAGCCTAACAAACGCTACCGTA
>JBDNJL010000158.1:0-6131 GCA_041687795.1 Methylotenera sp.
CTCTCAAAGTTTTCACTTTCTACTGTGTATGCCACAATGCGTTTTTCTGCGTTTAATTGCGCTGCAACGTCACGTACCATGTCTTCTACAAATTTTGGATTGTCATACGCGCGCTCAGTCACATACTTTTCATCTGGGCGCTTTAATAGACCATAAAGCTCGCAAGATGCTTCTTTTTCTACCAAATCAATAATGTCTTCTATCCAAATAAAGTCATTAATTAACGCAGTCACAGTCACGTGTGAGCGTTGATTATGAGCACCATAGTTTGAGATTTTCTTGCTGCATGGGCAAAGGCTAGTGACAGGCACCAATACTTTTACTGTGATATCAATTTTACCGTTTTTAATTGCGCCGATAAATGTCACTTCATAATCTAGCAAGCTTTTTACGCCTGAAACAGGCGCAGATTTATTCACAAAATACGGAAAAGTCATTTCTACATGACCTGATTCTGCTTCTAAACGTTCGACCATTTCGTGCAAAATCACTTCAAAAGATTCAACTGAAATTGCATTGTCGTTCATGTTTAAAATTTCAACAAAACGCGACATGTGGGTGCCTTTAAATTGCTGCGGCAAATGCACGTACATATTAAACATGGCTACGGTATGCTGCTCGCCGCCAGATTTATCTTTAACAATGACAGGGTGGCGAATAGCTTTTATTCCCACTTTGTCAATGGCAAGATGGCGTGTGTCTATGGTATTTTGTACGTCTTCAATCGTGTTTGGAAGCATAGGTTGGTTCATTATAATCCGATTTCTTAAGCTTTAATTTAGGCTTAATATTTAAGTGTTTTTATTACAAGAGTTTAGTACAAGTTAAAAATTTAACCAATTCATTGTGTTAATAAGCTTCATTAGTAATGTTACAAAAGTGAATTTTGAATGCTTTTAATAATGCCTTCAGCATCTAGACCGCATTCTGCCAGCATGGTTTCATGTACGCCATGTTCAATAAATTGGTCTGGTAAGCCTAAACACACTGTTTTAAGTGGGCGCTTTAACTGTTGTAAGGTTTCCAGCACTGCTGAGCCAGCTCCACCCATTACCGCATTTTCTTCTACTGTTACAATCAATGTGTGGTCAGTTGTTAATTTTTCAAGCATAACGATATCAATTGGTTTTACAAAACGCATATTTACAACGGTTGCATCAAGCGCTTCACCTGCTTTTAAGCTAGGTGTAAGCATACTGCCAAAGCTTAAAATAGCGATTTTTTGTGATGACTTATCAGAAGCCTTTGCATTAGATTTACGCTTAATTTCAGCTTTGCCAATTTCAATGGCTTGCATTTCTTTTTGTACTTCAACACCAGAACCGCTGCCGCGTGGGTAACGCACAGCCGCCACGCCATTGTATTGATAACCCGTATATAGCATTTGACGACATTCGTTTTCGTCTGCGGGTGCCATAATCACAATATTAGGTACACATCGCAAAAAGCTTAAGTCAAAACTACCTGCATGAGTAGGGCCATCTGCGCCGACTAAACCTGCGCGATCAATCGCGAGTAACACAGGTAAGCTTTGCAGGGCAATATCATGAATGAGTTGGTCATATGCGCGTTGCAAAAACGTGCTGTAAATAGCCACTACAGGTTTTAGTCCATCACATGCCATGCCAGCAGCAAAAGTGAGTGCATGCTGCTCGGCAATACCCACATCAAAATAGCGTTCTGGATACTTTTCTGCAAAAGCGTTTAAACCTGATCCATCACACATAGCAGGTGTAATGCCAATTAAACGCTCATCTAACGCTGCCATGTCTAATAGCCAATCACCAAACACTTGCGTATAAGTGATTTTAGAAGCGCCAGCAACCGAGTTGCCATTGAATGGGTCAAATTTACCTACGCCATGAAACTTATTTGGGTTGTCTTCAGCAGGTTCAAAGCCTTTGCCTTTTTGCGTCACAATATGCAAAAACTGTGGGCCTTTAAGTAGCTTAATATTACTAAGTGTGTCAATCAGTGCATCTAAATCATGGCCGTTGATAGGGCCAATATAATTGAAGCCAAATTCTTCAAATAACGTACCTGGCATCACCATGCCTTTTACGTGCTCTTCGGCGCGTTTGGCGAACTCCATCATCGGTTGAGGAAGGGCAGCAAGCACTTTTTTGCCCGAAGTACGTACCGTGCCGTAAAAACGGCTGGAAAGTAACTTTGCTAAATAATTATTGAGTGCGCCAACGTTGTTTGAAATGCTCATGTCGTTATCATTGAGCACCACGAGCAAGTTTGCATCCATATCGCCCGCGTTGTTCAATGCTTCAAATGCCATACCAGCAGTCATCGCGCCATCGCCAATAATGGCAACAGCTCTGCGCTCTAAACCAGCCTTTTTTGCAGCAACTGCCATACCAAGTGCAGCAGAAATTGAAGTGCTAGAATGGCCTGTGCCAAAGGTGTCGTAAATACTTTCTGAGCGACGTGGAAAGCCAGCAATCCCATGTGGCTTGCGTAAAGATTGCATTTTTTCACGGCGGCCAGTAAGTATTTTATGAGGGTAGGTTTGATGACCTACATCCCACACCAGCCTATCATCAGGAGTGTTGTAGACATAATGCAGGGCAATAGTCAGCTCAACCACCCCTAAATTAGAAGCTAAATGACCACCAGTTTTTGAGACACTTTCAATTAAAAACGCGCGTAACTCAGCCGCTAATTGGCTTAAGTCTTTGCGATCAAAATCGCGCAAATCAAATGGAGAGGCGATTTTATTAAGAAGTGAGGTCATTATTTTTATGTGATTTAGTCAGGATTAAATTAAAAGCTAAAGTGAATTAAAAGCCAAGTTTAATTAAAAAAATACGTTGAATTAAAAAAAAGTTAAATTAATAACTGCGTTGCATAATAAAACTCGCTAACTCGCGTAAGCGTAAGGCTTCGCTACCATAAGCTTGCAAAGCTTTTAACGCTTTGTAATGCAAAGCTTGTGCATGCAGTTTTGCAGCGTCTAAGCCTAAAACAGTTACATAGGTGGGTTTGTTCGAATTTACATCTTTACCCGCAGTTTTGCCTAATGTTTCGGTGTCGGCTTCAATATCCAAAATATCATCTATCACTTGAAAAGCGAGCCCGATGGTGTCTGCAAACGCTCTCAACGCAACGATTTTTTCTGGAGTACTGGTGACACTTGTCATTAATATTGCGGCTTGAATCAACGCACCAGTTTTTAGTTGATGCATGTTTTCAAGTTCGGCTTGTTTTAGTGGTTTACCAACGGAAGTTAAGTCAATCGCTTGCCCGCCTGCCATGCCTAAAGAGCCTGAAGCTTTGGCTAAAATACTTAGCATTTGAATTTGTGGATGGGATTCATTTGCAGAAATGTGTCTGTAAAAAGAGGTTAAGTCTTTTTCATTAGATGGTAAAACCATTAAGTTTTTTGTAGATAACACTTCAAAAGCCAAGCTTTGCAGGGCATCGCCCACTAAAAGTGCGGTTGCATCGTCATATTGCTTATGACAACTCGGCTTGCCTCGGCGCAAATCATCGTCATCCATGCATGGCATGTCATCATGCACTAAAGAATAGGCGTGAATAAGTTCAACAGCACAAGCGGCCGCATCTGCAATGTTTTCGTTAGCATTGCAAAACTCAGCTGCAGCATAACTTAGTAATGCTCGCACACGTTTACCGCCATTCAACGCACTATAACGCATGGCGCTGTGCAGCTTTTGTGGTGCAAGAGTTTCTAGCGGTAGCAAGCTATTCAATATGTTTTCAATATGCGCCTGCTTGATTTTTACCCAAGCGGAAAAGTCTAAATCTATAGTGTCTAAAACAGTCATCTTATGCACTAATCATCTTGCTTGAACAATACTAGCTTATTGCGCTCGTTTAAAATTTGTACTTGTTGCTCAACATCACTAAGCGCTCGCTGGCAAAATTGCAGTAAGAAATCGCCACGTTTGTAAGCAATTAACGAGGCTTCCAAGGCTAATTCGCCGGACTCCATTTGTGCAACAATGGTTTCAAGCTCGTTAAAGGCTTGCTCAAAATTTACAGGTGCTATATCTGAGGTTTGAGTGCCAGCTTGTTTTTGAGAGGTTGTGGTTTTTTTAAGAGTCAAAACTAAAAGCAATCATCATGGTTATGTTGAGTTAAGTTGTTATTCTACCAAAACATCCGTCAAAAAACGGCGAATATCATTAATCTCTTCCGTACATAAAGAGTGCGCCATATTGTATTGCTGCCATATGACGGAGTATTGTTGATCTTGTAGTAATTTTAACGAAATCTGGCAGGTGCTCAAGCTAATTACTTCATCAAATATACCGTGCGCCATAAAAATCGGTGTTTTTTTATTTGCTAGACTTGCTTCGGCCTCCAGCTTGTTTTTAATCGGCACATAAGTTGATAGCGCCATAATGCCTGCAAGTTTTAGTGGGTTACGTAGCCCAGTATATAGTGCAACAGCGCCACCTTGCGAAAAGCCTGCAAGCACAATTTTTTCTGCAGGTATGCCTAATGAAATTTCCTTTTCTATCAAGGTGTTAATATAGTTTTTACTTTTTTTTATACCAGCTTCATCTTCAACACTGTCTATTGTAGTACCACGTAAATCGTACCAAGCTGGCATCACGTAACCATTGTTAATTGTGACTGGAATGCTAGGTGCGTGCGGCAAAATAAACCGTATGTTAGGTAAGTTTAGCTCTGCAACAATAGGCTCAAAATCATAGCCATTAGCACCTAAACCGTGTAACCAGATAACGCTGGCATTAATTTTGCTAATAATTTTATTGTCTTCATTGCTCAATGTAAGTGGTGATGTATATGCTTGAAGTTGCTGCATTGGGGTCATCTTTGAAATATTAGAGATTAAAGTGTATTTGAAAGGCAGTAAATCAATATTATAAATGTATATTGCTCGTTTAATAACTACCCACATATTTAACCATACTATTAAAGCTAAACAATATAAGATATGCTATTAACTAGTAATTAAATCATGGTATTGATGTTAAGAAAATAACTTTTAATTTAGATCTAAGATAAGCGTGTAAAGTACTTAAAATAACGATATAAAATGATAGCAAACTACACTTATAAACTATAAAAAAGTTAGAAATCTATACATGAACTTTTCAGAACTAACTACACGCCACGCTGTGCGATTTACGCTTAGTATCGCGATTATTATTTTAATGTTGCTTTATGCCACTGGCGCTGTGCCTTTATCTGCAATGAAAAGGCTAGAAAACTTTACCTACGATTTGCGGTTAAATTTGCTCATGCCAAACAATGTAGATGATCGCATTGTCATTATTGATATTGATGAAAAAAGCCTAAAAGAAGAAGGGCGCTGGCCTTGGGGTCGAAATAAGTTGGCGGATTTAGTCGGCAAATTATTTGATAATTATCACGTAAAAGTGCTAGGCTTTGACGTGGTGTTTGCCGAAAAAGATGAAAGTTCAGGCCTTAAAAGCCTTGATGAAATTAAAACAAAGTATCTAGCAGGTAATCAAGAATTTAGCCAAGCGATTGAGGCATTAAGACCTCAGTTAGATTATGATCAAGTGTTTTCAAACAGTTTAAAAGATCGCAATATTGTACTCGGGTACTTTTTTCTACGTGGTAATAATGCTGGTTTTTCTGGCGTATTGCCACAACCATCTTTTGTAGGGGGCAGTTTTAAAGGTAAAAATATTGCATTTATCGAGGCTACTGGTTTTGGTGCCAATTTGGATGTGTTGCAAAATGATACTATAAAAGCAGGCCATTTTAATCCGGATCCAGACGAAGACGGCATTTCGCGCAAAGTACCGATGGTAATTGAGTTTGAAGGTAAAGTTTACGAAGCGTTGTCTGTTGCTGTAGCGCGTGCAGCAATTGGCGCTTCAAAAATTGAGGCTGGTTATGCTGAGGGCTTTGGAGTTGGTAAAAAATACTCTGGGCTTGAGTGGCTTAAGTTGGGCAATCAGCGTATTCCAGTTGATGAGCATGTATCTGCGCTAATTCCGTATCGTGGTCCGCAAGGTAGCTTTCATTACGTATCTGCGACTGATGTGTTGTCTGGTAAAGCCGATAAAAAAATGCTTAATAACAAAATTGTGTTATTGGGAACAACAGCTGCGGGCCTAATGGATTTAAGGGCAACACCAGTACAAAATATTTATGCA
>JBDNJL010000159.1:0-6051 GCA_041687795.1 Methylotenera sp.
CGCATGCGCATGCTCGCCTTTTGTAGCAATCTATGTAAAACCGCTTTTGCACCAATAAAGTTACGTTGTTCTGGCGGCAACACATGGCTATGTCCCAAACTACTACGCGCATTTTTCACGTAATACGGCTCAACGCCACGTAGCTTGTCGAACATACGCTCGCCTTCGATACTGCCCCATGCGGTCTGTAATTGTTGACGATTAGCAGTATACAACTGCTCAACCGTACTGATTTTATAACGATTTAATCGCGCTTCCATTTGTGCGCCTATGCCATTTAAATCGCGAAGTTTTAAGCCAAATAAACGTTGCGGTAACTCATGGTCTTGAATCATCACGCAGCCATCTGGCTTTTGCATATTAGATGCGACTTTAGATAAAAATGTATTGGGCGCAATGCCAATAGAACAGCGTATGTATCCACCTGCTTCTTTTAACAACGCACGTTTAATTTTCCCAGCAAGTTTTAAGGCATTTTCTGGCACTTGCTGACTACCTGTCAGCTTGCACACCATTTCATCAATAGAGAGCACTTTTTCTACATGCGTACAACTTTCTACAATGGCGATGAGTTTATGGTGAAATTGCACGTACAACGGCGGCCGTGCTTCTACAAAAATCATGTCTTTACAAAGCGCACGCGCATCGCGCACACTAGTACCAGTTTTTATGCCAAAAGCTTTAGCCTCATAGCTTGCTGCAATACAACAAGTGGTTTCTGCCATCACAGCCAACACGCCAATCGGTTTGCCACGTAATTCCGGGCGCAATTGCTGCTCTACCGAGGCAAAGTAAGAGTTAAAATCGACGTAAAGTGCGTTAAGTGCCATTGCTAAAATATATAAGTATTAATGTAATTTTTGAGCGTAATTGTTGACTAACTATTGTAAAGTTAATGACAACAGTTTTAGAGATAGATTTAAAAAATAAGGCGAATAATAATGAGTAACGAACAAATTGCAATTTTTGCAGGCGGCTGTTTTTGGTGTACAGAGCCAGTATTTACCCAACTAAAAGGTGTGAGCAAAGTGGTTTCTGGTTACATTGGTGGGCACACGCTAAACCCGACATATAAAGACATTTGCAATGGCGACACAGGGCACGCTGAGGGCATTGAAATTACGTTTGAAGCAGATATAGTGAGCTTTGAAACCTTGCTAGAAATATTTTTTGTAAGCCACGACCCAACCACGCCAAACCGCCAAGGTAACGACGTTGGCACGCAATATCGCTCTGCGGTGTTTTGTCAAAGTGAAGAGCAACGTGAAATGACCCAATCCATGATTGCAAAACTAAACGCAGATGGTGTATTTAACGCGCCGATTGTGACAGAAATTAATGATGAAGCTAAGTTTTACCCTGCTGAAACTTATCATCAATATTACTTTGCTAAAAACCCAGCACAGCCTTATTGCTTGGCTGTGGCAGCACCAAAGGCGGCCAAAATTCGGGCGAAATACGCACAACTGATAAAAGCAGCGTTATAAACTAACGCTCTATGAAGGTTTAATTTGACGCACGCTTTTGTTTGAGCTTTTGCGCTAATATCCGTGAAATAGGTATGGCAACAATAAACCCTAGTACCGCTGAAATAATAACCGGTTTAGCGGTGTCAAATCCCATCACAAGTGCCGCAACTATAAACGAACCCATCAGGACAGCTGAAACTATAGTAAAAAGTAAAATGGCAACGTATGACATATTTATTCTCTCTTTTATCAAAAAACATACACAACGATTTTGAATTTAGTTCTTTGTGTATGCTAATCATCATAAGCCAAATTGCTATTCATTAATTGATAAATATCAATAGAAAGCAAAACAATATGAATACTTTACAATATGACCATCAATAATAACGATCAAAATGCCTCAATAAATGAGTGATTACTTATCTATTGTTAAGCGATATAAAGCTATGATTTGGGCAAGCTATGCCCAATTGATTAGTGTAAAAGCATTGTGCAATGTGTCTATAAAAAACCGTTAAGTTTTTTATATTTAAAAAGCAAAACCGTTAAGTTTTTTACTATTAAACGACAAAACCGTTAAGTTTGGCTAGCTTAAGTTTTGTGCGCTTAAGTTTTACTGCTTAACCATTGCCTGCGCCAAAAAATGAGCAACATGGCAATCGCAATGCCAGCCATAATCGCTAGCGCATACCAAAAGCCATTGTGATGCTTAAGCCATGGCATGAAGTCAAAATTCATGCCGAATATACCAGCAATCAGCGTAGCTGGCATAAAGAGCATTGCCACAACAGTTAACGCGCGTAGCTCTAAATTTACGCGCTGACTCACACTAGCCACGTAAATATCCATCATGCTACTTAAACTATCGCGGATAGATTCTAATGATTCAATAAAATTGACTGTGTGGTCGTACACATCGCGCAAATACGGCATAGTGCTTGGTGTAAAAAAGTCGTTATCGTTATGTGTTAAGTGGTTAATCACCTCGCGCAATGGCCACACCGCGCGGCGAAGCTCTATACTCACGCGCTTTAATTGGTGAATACTGTTGAGTTCTACATTGGTGGGTTTTGAAAGTAATATTTCTTCTAATAGCTCGCTGGTGTCGCTCACTTCTTCTAACACATTAAAATATCTATCCACCACACTATCGAGCAATGCATAGGCTAAATAATCTAACCCTAAGCTACGAATTTGCGCGTTTGCCACACGCATGCGAGCACGTACTGGCTCAAAAATCCCTGCTGAACGCTCTTGAAACGTCAGTAAAAAATCGCGCCCTAGCACAAAGCTAATTTGTTCAGAATTTAAGCTGACGTTAGTTTTATCAAAAATAAAACTACGTGCTTCAATAAACAAATACTGCTCAAACTCATCTACTTTTGGGCGTTGGTCGGTGTTTAAAATATCCTCCAACACTAACGGATGAATATTAAATAGTTCGCCAATGTGCTTAATCACCGCTACATCATGCACACCATGCACATTAAGCCAAACCTTTTGACCTACTTTAGCATAGTCAGCCAATTTAAAGTCGGCAAGCGCTTCAGTGCTCAGCGTTTTTTCTGTTAACTCCGCTGCGTCATACATCATCACACTCACAGCAGGCTTTGCCATATTGGCAATATCTGCATCCATATCACCCACATACACCAAAGAACCTGGTGGCATGCCGATTTTTTTAGAGAGGTGTTTTTTTGATTTTTGGGGGCGGTGTTTTTTCATCTATCAACTATTTACCAAGCAAACCTTTAAGAATTTGAGAAATAACATTGCTAGCTTCGTTTACTGAAGACACATCAGCTTGAGAAACTTCAGAGAACACGCCTTTTGCAATATCAGTTTTTATTTGTTGAGCTTTTGCATCGTCAAATAAAGCCAAATATGGGTCAATTGTAGAAAGTATTAACTCTCTACGGCGATTAATTATCTCTATATTTCTGTGTTTACTGGATTCTTTAGCAAGATAAAAAGCCGGAACGAATAAGATTAAAGAAAATGGCACACGTCCAAGTGTTAAATGCCAATCAAGCTGATAAGTTTCTAGTTCTTTATATATTTTATATATTTCTGGAACAACTAAAATACCAACTGCAATTATCATAAGAGTTATAGCTGAATTTCTGTATAAATTTGCACTTTTCTTTTCCTCATTTGCATATGATGAATAGGCTCCAGCCTGTAAAGTGTTACTGACTACTCCGTAAACTTTTGCCGCTTTGTCTTGATAGCTTTTAAGAACACTAATAATAACCTCTGACTTTGTAGCTAACTCAGTAAACTTTTCATCAACTTTATTTTCTAGTTTTGTTATAACCTGCTCGGACTTGGTGTTTCTAGCTGTTTCAGCTGTTTGAAATTGAGTATTGAAAGTTGCTGTTTGTTGTTGTATTGACTGCTCAACAACCAATAGCAGGTCTTTTAAGCTCTCTAATTCTTTCGCATTCATTGAAATGTCTGCTTTTAAACTTGCTAAGTTAGTCTTCTCAGCAGCAATTTCAGTCTCTATAAATTCGTTAACTTTATTTAAATGCTTATCTAAACTTTCCGAGTAAGCATTAACTGCTTTTGACAGAGCGCCTTTTTGATTTCCTAATAACATAAATGGCGTTTGGCTTATTGATGCAATCAATGAATCAGCACTTGTATTTGCGTTGTTTAAATGTAAAATATTTTGGTTGCCTTTGAATACATTGAGTTGGCTAATGCATTGAGCTGTATAGATATTCAAGGTTTCAAGTAATGAATAAGGTACTAACTCTGGGTCGATTTGCTCTACTACACCCTCTATGTAGTAAATAACTTTTTTTAAACGAGCAATTTCTTTAATGGATGCTTCATTATTAGTAGTCTCAAGGTCATCATCTTTTAATGATGTTTTAAGCAAATTTAAAGACGTTAAAAAAAGATGATTTTGAAACTGTTCATTCCATCTAGACATTACTTTCCCCTATTTTTGCCAAGCATCTCTCAAAGTCACCGTTCTATTAAAAACTGGCTTACCCGCAACACTATCTTTTTTATCTGCTACAAAATAACCGTGACGCTCAAATTGAAATCTATCTTCAGGCTTCGCGTCTTGCAAGCTTAGCTCTAGCTGCGCGGTAATGGTTTGTGCTGATTTTGGGTTGATATCTGCTAAATAATCACGCTCACCAGCACCCGGGTGCGCTTCTTTAAAGAGTCTATCGTAAAGCCTAATTTCTGCTTCATAGGCATGCTCAGTGCTTACCCAGTGAATATTGCCTTTTACTTTTACTGCATCTGAGCCTGGTGTACCTGATTTAGTGTTTGGTAGGTATTCACAATGCACCTCGGTTACATTACCTGCGGCATCTTTTTCAAAGCCAGTACACCTCACTACATAGCCATAACGCAAGCGCACCATAGCATCTACCGTTAATCTAAAGTAGCCTTTAGTTGGAAACTCCATAAAGTCTTCGCGCTCTATCCAAAGTGTTTTTGTAAGTGGCACAACGCGCTTGCCTAGCTCTGGTTTGAGTGGGTGGTTTGGCGCAAAGCAACTTTCTACTTGTGATTGACCATGAACATCTAGTGGGTAATTATCAATCACTAATTTGATGGGGTCTAACACGGCTATGCGGCGCTCGGCTGATATATTTAATACTTCGCGCATGCAGTCTTCTAAAATCGTGTATTCAATCCAAGAGTCGGCTTTACTCACGCCAATGCGATCTGTAAATAATTTAAAGCCATCTGCCACATAGCCACGGCGGCGCGCGCCTGCAAGGGTTGGTAAGCGTGGGTCATCCCAGCCTGAAACATGTTTATTTTCAACTAAATCGATGAGTTTACGTTTTGATAGCACTACGTAAGTGAGGTTTAAACGCGCAAATTCATATTGCTTAGGTAACGGTTCTGCTAGCAAGCCAGCTTCTGCTAAACGCGCTAACAACCAATCATAAAATGGGCGTTGGTCTTCAAACTCTAACGTGCATACAGAATGGGTAATTCTTTCTAGCGCGTCTTCAATTGGGTGCGCAAAGGTGTACATGGGGTAAATGCACCAAGTGTCGCCAGTGTTGTGGTGGTGCGCGCGGCGAACACGGTAAATGGCTGGGTCGCGCATATTAATGTTGGGCGATGCCATGTCAATTTTGGCGCGTAAAATTAAGCTACCATCAACATGTTTGCCATCGCGCATTTCATTAAATAATTGCAAGTTTTCTGCAACGCTTCTACTTCTAAAAGGCGAATCATTACCAGCTTCAGTCAATGTGCCGCGGTTGGCGCGCATTTCATCAGCGGTTTGGCTATCTACATACGCGTGGCCGTGTTCAATTAGGCTCGATGCCGCTTTAAACATAAAGTCAAAATAATCACTAGCAAAATATAAGTTTTGCTCAGGTCTTCCATCTAAACCCGTGTTTTGCCAACCAAAGCCTAACCATTGCACAGCATCGCTAATGCTATCCACATACTCTTGGCTTTCTTTTTCTGGATTAGTGTCATCAAAACGCAAATGGCATACACCGCCAAAATCGCGCGCTAGCCCAAAATTTAAAAAAATACTTTTGGCATGGCCAATGTGCAAATAGCCGTTAGGCTCTGGCGGAAA
>JBDNJL010000160.1:0-5165 GCA_041687795.1 Methylotenera sp.
CCGTGGTGAATATTTAGGTAAAACTGTGCAAGTGATTCCGCACATTACTGATGAAATTAAAGCGCATGTTAAACGCGGCGCAGAAGGCGCTGAAGTGGCTATTGTTGAAGTGGGCGGCACAGTGGGCGACATTGAGTCACTACCATTTTTAGAAGCTATTCGCCAAATGGGCTTTGAAGAAGGTAAACAAAATGCCTGCTATATTCATTTAACTTTATTACCTTGGATTGCTGCCGCTGGAGAATTAAAAACAAAACCAACACAACACTCGGTAAAAGAATTACGTGAAATCGGTATCCAACCAGATATTTTACTCTGCCGAGCAGACCGTAATATTCCAGAAGACGAGCGTAATAAAATTGCTTTATTTACCAACGTAGCACCAGAAGCCGTCATTAGTGCCATTGATGCAGATTCAATTTACGCGATTCCAGGCTTATTACACGACCAAATGTTAGATGAAATTGTCTGTCACAAGCTTGGTATTTTAGCTAAAGCGGCTGATTTATCGAGCTGGGCGAGAGTGGCTCACGCGCTTGCAAACCCAAAACATACTGTCAATATTGCTTTTGTAGGTAAATATGTAGATTTAACAGAATCCTATAAATCACTCACAGAAGCGTTGATTCATGCTGGCGTGCATACAGAATCTAAAGTCAAAATTCACTATATGGATTCTGAGGAAATTGAAGCTAATGGTTCAGATGCATTGAATAGTATGGACGCGATTTTAGTACCTGGCGGTTTTGGTAAACGTGGTACTGAAGGAAAAATTGCGGCAATTAACTTTGCCAGAAAAAATAAAGTGCCTTATTTAGGCATTTGTTTGGGCATGCAGTTAGCCGTGATCGAGTACGCGCGAAATGAAGCAAAATTAACCGATGCTAACAGTACTGAATTTAACCCAGAAAGCCCGCATCAGGTCATTGGTTTAATTACTGAATGGCAAAGTGCAGATGGCAAAGTTGAAGTGCGTAATGAAGATTCAGATTTAGGTGGCACCATGCGTTTAGGCGCACAAGCTTGTCCAGTTGTAACCAATACCTTAGCGGCGAGTATTTATGGACTACAAGTAAACGAGCGCCATCGTCATCGTTATGAGGTGAATAACAATTACGTGGAGCAGCTTAAAGCTGCAGGTTTGGTAATTTCTGCTAGAACGCCAGCTGAAAACTTATGCGAGATTATAGAACTACCGCAAAACGTGCATCCTTGGTTTGTCGGGTGTCAGTTTCACCCAGAATTCACCTCAAATCCACGCACGGGTCACCCATTATTTATTGCTTACGTAAATGCTGCGTTAGCGCATCAAAAAAGCCAACAGAGCTAAGTTAAGGTTTAATTATGAAATTATGTAACTTTGATGTTGGAATTGAGCATCCATTATTTTTAATCGCAGGTCCTTGCGTCATTGAGTCCAAACAAATGGCGATTGACACCGCTGGTCAACTTAAAGAAATTGCCGCGGCTGTAGGTATTCCATTTATTTACAAATCGTCTTACGATAAAGCAAATCGCAGTTCTACCAAAACATTTAGGGGCTTTGGTATTACTGAAGGCTTAAAGATTTTAGATGAAGTGCGCAGCCAAATTGGTGTGCCAATTTTGACAGACGTACACACGACAGAGCAAGTGCCAGAAGTGGCGAGCGTGGTAGACGTATTGCAAACACCAGCTTTTTTATGTCGCCAAACTGATTTTATTATTGCAGTAGCAACATGCGGCAAACCTGTAAATATTAAAAAAGGTCAGTTTTTAGCACCGCACGATATGTTGCAAGTAGTGAATAAAGCCAAAGAAGCTAACGGTGGAGCAGATACGATTATGGTGTGCGAACGTGGTGCTTCGTTTGGTTATAATACTTTAATCTCAGATATGCGTGGGCTAGCTACCATGCGTGAAACTAATTGCCCCGTCGTATTTGATGCAACCCATTCTGTGCAGCAACCAGGCGGTCAAGGCGAAAAAAGCGGCGGTCAACGTGAGTTTGTGCCTGTGCTTGCTCGAGCGGCTGTAGCTAGTGGAATTGCTGGTATATTTATGGAAACGCATCCTGATCCTGCAAAAGCTTTATCTGATGGACCAAATGCTTGGCCACTTCACAAAATGCAAGATTTATTGCATGTGCTAGTGGATTTAGACCGATTAGTAAAAAAAGCTGGATTTATTGAAAGTACACTTTAAATATACGTTTTAAATTAAAGAATATAAAAATATTAATTAAAAGATTTTTTTAAAAAAAGCTAGCAATTAGAAGCTTGAGGAGAGCAACATGAGTGCAATTGTAGATATTATCGCCCGTGAGATTTTAGATTCACGTGGTAACCCAACTGTAGAGTGTGACGTATTGCTTGAAAGCGGCGTAATTGGACGTGCTGCTGTGCCTTCAGGTGCTTCTACTGGTGCTAAAGAAGCCATGGAGTTGCGTGACGGCGATGCAACGCGTTATCTTGGTAAAGGCGTGTTACAAGCGGTAGAAAACATCAATACAGAAATCACTGAAGCGATTATTGGTTTAGACGCTGAAGAGCAAAGCTTTATTGATAAAACTTTAATTGAGTTAGACGGTACTGAAAATAAAGACCGCTTGGGTGCAAACGCAATTCTAGCGGTTTCTATGGCCTGTGCACGCGCAGCGGCAGAGGAGTCTGGCTTACCACTTTATCGTTATTTAGGCGGATCTGGTGCAATGCAATTGCCAACGCCGATGATGAACATTATCAATGGCGGCGCACATGCAGATAACAGCGTGGATATGCAAGAGTTTATGATTATTCCAGCAGGCCGCCCAAGCTTTCGTGAAGCTTTACGTTGCGGTGCTGAGGTATTCCATGCATTGAAAAAAACCTTACATAAAAAAGGTTTGGCAACCACGGTAGGCGATGAAGGTGGCTTCGCGCCTAATTTGCCATCAAACGAGTCTGCTATTCAGTTGATTATGGAGGCTATTTCAGACGCTGGTTACGAGCCAGGACGTGATGTGTATTTAGGTTTAGATTGTGCGAGTACTGAGTTTTATAAAGATGGTAAATACCATTTGGAATCAGAAGGTTTGCATCTTAGCGCCGCCCAATTCAGCGACTATTTGGCAACTTGGGTAGATAAATATCCTATCATCAGTATTGAAGATGGTATGAGTGAGTTTGACTGGGATGGTTGGAAAATTCATACAGAACGCTTAGGCAAGACCACGCAGTTGGTCGGAGACGACTTATTTGTGACCAATGCTAAAATTTTGCGTGAAGGTATTCAACGTGGTGTGGCAAACTCTGTACTTATTAAAGTAAACCAAATTGGTTCATTGACTGAAACATTCCAAACTATTGAAACTGCAAAACGTGCAGGTTACACAGCTGTAATTTCGCATCGTTCTGGTGAAACTGAAGATACAACAATTGCTGATATCTCTGTTGCAACGAACGCTTTGCAAATTAAAACAGGTTCAATCTCACGCTCTGAGCGAGTCGCTAAATACAATCAATTATTGCGTATTGAAGAGGAGTTAGGTGACGCTAGTTCTTATGCTGGTTTATCAGCGTTTTACCAACTATTTAAATAGTTAGTAAAATTATTATGGCAAAAACAGGCGTGTAAGTATTTTATGAAAGCACTAACGCTTATTTTTGTCGTACTAATCGCTTTACTACAATACCCTCTTTGGCTAGGCAAGGGCAGCTGGATGCGAGTGTGGGATTTAAGTCGCCAAATCTCCCAGGAGCAAGAAAAAAATAATATTCTAAAAGCACGTAATGAAACGTTAGATGCTGAAGTTAGGGATTTAAAAAGCGGGCGCGCTGCAATTGAGGAGCGCGCTAGAACAGAACTTGGTATGGTGAAAAAAGATGAAGTGTTTTATCAGGTGCTAGAAAATACTGTGCCTATTGGCGCAACTCCATTAAACCCTAAAGTAACCGCAACTGAAATGCCAAAAGCTTTACCAGCAAACTCAACTATAGTAAAACCTGTAACAAGCAACTTAGCAAAAACACCTTGAGTCTTGCTTAATTAATTTTCTGCCAGCTGATAAGGTAACGGCCTGATTACTAAAGCGATTGCGTTCCAAAATACATTAGGCTGTATATTTTTTTCAGCATCAATATTTTCTAATCTGCATTCTAGCAATACGTCATAACCAGTTTCAAGTGCAGCAGCTACACGTACAATTTTACCAATCACTTGTTGGCTTGCATCAACGATATCATCGCCAATATTAGGCGCTACATCACTTGTAATATGCGCCAGTTGTGTACGGCGTTTTACTTTGCCTAAATAATGTGTGCGGGCAACAATTTCTTGCCCTGTGTAGCAACCTTTTTTGTAATTAATTGCATCTAGCGCATCAAGATTAAGCATTTGCGGAACAAACTCTTCTTGCGTTTTGAGTGTAATGGTTGGAATACCAGCTTGAATTTCTAACCATTCCCAAGCCTCTGCACCGACTGGTTTAGCTAATCTTGTTAAAGCAGCCCAAATGCTAGGTGCATTTTCCAAGCTGGTAAAAATTTGGTAGCGAGGTTGTGCGCCTGGCAATTTAATCACAGCGCCATTTTCTAATGAGACTAACTCATAATCTTGCGTAGGTATTTTTGTAAAAATTTCTGATAATAATTCAGTGGCTTTTGAGCCATTTAAGCCTAAACGCACAATAGTGTCACTCACGTCTATAATGTCGACTTTAGAGCGCATAACATACATCTTTAAGCGCTTTAAGATTGTTCCTACAAGCTCTTTAGGCATCTGTAGATGTACATGATTATAATGTGAAAATGCTAAAAACAACGCTAACATACGACCCTTTGGCGTGCAGTAAGCAGTATATTGCGCGTTATTACCGTTTAATAGTTTAATGTCGTTGGTCACTTGCCCTTGCAGAAAATTAAGTGCGTCTTCGCCTTCAACTTCCAATAAACCAAAATGCGATAAATCGCAGACAACAGTCTCTTGCGCTAGCGCTTTATGCTCTGAAATTGCGTCGCCAAAATTTACTACTTGATGATTTTCTACTACTGCCGTTTGAGTATTGCGTGCTGAATTTTGCAGAAATTGGTGCCAGTTTTGCATGTGCGTGCTAACCTTGTGTTTAACGAATTAATAAATATATGAAGCCAATATACATTAATTTCAAGCCATCTAAAATATTAAATACCTTGCTCATACTAGCTTGC
>JBDNJL010000040.1:0-11164 GCA_041687795.1 Methylotenera sp.
GTAGGCAATGGCGTCTTGCTTAAAATAATCACCAAAACTAAAGTTGCCAAGCATTTCAAAAAAAGTATGGTGGCGTGCGGTGTAGCCTACATTTTCAAGGTCGTTATGTTTGCCGCCAGCGCGCACACATTTTTGGCTAGACGTGGCACGTGTATAACTGCGTTTATCAAAACCCAAAAACACATCTTTAAATTGATTCATCCCAGCATTGGTAAAAAGCAAAGTAGGGTCGCCATGCGGTACTAATGAAGATGACGCTACAATTTCATGCCCTTTAGAGGCGAAAAAATCTAAAAATGCTGTGCGGATTTCATTAGTAGAAGGGTTACTACTTAAAGATAGTTTGGCTTTTGTGGTCATTGCTTGTGTGCTTTTGATTACTTTAATTAATGCAAAAAATGTGTCTGTAAAAAACCGTTAAGTTTTTTACACAAAATAGTTTGAACCGTTAATTTTTTAAATACTTTTATAGCGCGCCATCTGCTTCTTTAAAATTTAATACTTTTTTAATTACATCAAATCCAAACCCACGGCTTTGTAAAAATCGCGCTTGTCTTGCCCAATCTTCCCGGCTGACTGGCGCTTCTTTATATTTTTTTCGACAAACCGCAAGTGCGTTATCAAATTCATTTTCCCGCACTGTGGCAACTGCGTTTTCAATTAGATCATCCGCCACACCTTTTTCGCGTAGCTCATTCGCCACGCGGGCACTACCAAATTTTACTTGTCGTGCATGGACTATTTGCTCAGTAAACCGTGTATCAGACAACCAACCACGGGTTTTAAAGTCATCTAATATTGCCTCAATATTGTCAGTTTCTTCGGCAAACGGTTTCAGTTTTCTTGACAGTTCAACATAAGAATATTCACGCTTACCTAAGTAATCTAAAGCGCGTTGCCGTAAACTTTTTGGCTGAAAGTCTATGTTGTTCTCTAAACTTAAAGTTAGTCTTCTTCAGAGCGTACGGCAGGCATTACTTCACTTAATGCTTTAATGTTCGCACGGATTTTTGCATCAATTTCATCGGCAATTTTTGGGTTTGCTTTTAAGTAATCACGTGAATTATCTTTGCCTTGACCAATTTTTTCGCCATTGTAGCTATACCAAGCGCCAGCTTTTTCGACAAATTTAGCGTTCACGCCAAGCTCAATAATTTCACCTTCGCGTGAAATACCTTCGCCATATAAAATATCAAATTCAGCTTGTTTAAATGGCGGTGCGACTTTGTTTTTAATGACTTTTACGCGCGTTTCAGAACCAATGACCTCGTCACCTTTTTTAATAGCGCCAGTGCGGCGAATATCTAAACGCACAGAAGCGTAAAATTTAAGCGCGTTACCGCCAGTTGTAGTTTCAGGGCTACCAAACATCACGCCAATTTTCATACGAATTTGGTTAATAAAAATCACCATGGTATTCGTGCGCTTAATGTTACCTGTTAACTTGCGAAGTGCTTGGCTCATTAAGCGTGCTTGCAAGCCCATATGGCTATCGCCCATTTCGCCTTCAATTTCAGCGCGCGGCGTGAGTGCGGCTACCGAGTCAATTACCACAATATCCACGGAGCCTGAACGCACTAACATATCAACAATTTCAAGGGCCTGCTCGCCAGTATCTGGTTGAGAAATGAGTAGTTCTGGCACATTTACGCCTAATTTAGCTGCATATTGCGGGTCTAGCGCATGTTCAGCATCAATAAAGGCTGCCACGCCGCCTGTTTTTTGCATTTGCGCAATGACAGAAAGCGTTAATGTTGTTTTACCTGATGATTCAGGACCATAAATTTCAATTACACGGCCTCGTGGCAAGCCGCCGATGCCTAAAGCAATGTCAAGGCCTAACGAGCCTGTAGAAACCGCTTGAATGTCTTCGCCAATGTCGCCATCGCCCATGCGCATAATGGAGCCTTTGCCGAATTGCTTTTCAATTTGCGCTAATGCCGCGGTGAGTGCTTTGCTTTTATTGTCATCCATGTTTCTTGGCCTTTTTTAATAAGTAATTTAATCGGCTGTTTAAGCGGTTTATTTGCACTTTTTAAGTGTTTAAAAACGCTTAAAATTAACTGCATATTATTTCATAATTCGCAACTTAAGGTAAGCATAAGTAGCTGTTTTAACGCGTATTCAACGGATTGTTTTCTGATTTTTTCTCTGTTGCCAACAAAATGCTGAGTATGCCTAATTATTTCGCTCACATGCTTGGTATGGTGTTTAAAAGCAAACGCAAAGCACACAGTACCTAAAGGTTTGTCTTTGGTGCCACCGTCCGGCCCAGCAATGCCAGTAACGCTGCCAGCGATGTCTGCTGAACTGTTGTTGAGTGCGCCTAAGGCCATTTCAGCAGCTATTTGCTCACTTACCGCACCATAGGTTTCCAGCGTACTTTCAGAAACACCTAACATGTTAATTTTGGCTTGGTTGCTGTAAGTAATAAAAGCACAGTCAAACCAAGAGGAGCTTCCAGCAACAGCAGTCACATATTGCGATGCCATGCCACCAGTGCAAGATTCAGCCAAAGTAAGTCTGTTTTTGCGCGCTATAAGTGCCGCGCCTAACTGATTGGCTAATTTTAAAAGTACATCGTTATCCATAACAAACCTTGCAATGTGATTAGCGTATAAATAGCTGCGAGTAAATCATCAAACATCACCCCAAAACCGTTTTTAAGTTTTGCGTCAAATTGCCTAACTGGGTAGGGCTTCCAAATGTCAAACAGACGAAATAGCAAAAAAGCGGCTAGCCACCAAACCCAACTAAACGGTGTAAATATTAGTACAAACATGATTGCAACAATTTCATCCCATACGATGCTGCCGTGGTCTGGCACGCCAAGATTTTTGCCAGTGACTGTGCAAAAGTAGATGCCTATGATAAAAAGCGCAGTAATTATGCCAAGCTGTGTATAAAAAGAGTACGCAGAGACTAGCCAAAATAAAGGTAAACCAACTAAAGTGCCAAATGTACCAGGCGCTTTTTTTGCTAAGCCGCTGCCAAGCCCCAAAGCCAGAAAATGGGCAGGGTGGCTGAGTAAAAATTTAAGATTTGGCATTGTTTGCGAGTTACCTAAAATGATTGTAACCGCTAGTATCTAAAATAATGGCTTGGTGATGTTTGTCTAGAACAATAACTCCATTTTTTGCGGTGATTTGCCCAACTTTAGTCAGCGTTAAGTTAAGTGCACTACTTAAGGTGTCAATTGCATCATGCTGTTTAGGATTTGCTGTAAAACATAACTCATAGTCATCGCCACCAGCTAAAACAAATTTTTGAAAGTCTAGCTGGTTTAGATTTTTATGAATAAAAGATGATGTCGGAATTTTATCTAGATAAATTACTGCACCCATTTCAGCAATACTTAACTTAGTTTTTGAGGCTTTAATAATGTGCCCAACTTCAGAAACTAAACCATCCGAAACGTCAATGGCGCTGCTCGCAACGTTACGCAATGCTAAGCCTAATGAAATGCGCGGTTGCGGAAGGTTTAAAACTTGCAAATACTCTTGTACTAAAGCATCTGGGATATTGTGTGTTTCTAGCAAATGTGCGAGCGCGAGTGCTGCCTTGCCGAGTTGGTTTGATACCCAAATGTCATCACCAACTTGTGCGCCACTGCGCTTAATCGCCTGACCTTTTGGCACTTCTCCCATCATTTGCACACTAATGGTAAGTGCTCCACGAGTAGTATCGCCGCCAATTAAATCTACATTAAACGCATTGGCGCAGGCAAAAAAACCTCCAGAAAACCCGCCAAGCCAAGTTGGATTATTGCTAGGTAAAGCGATAGATAAAGTTGCCCATTTTGGGTTCGCGCCCATTGCTGCCATGTCAGACAAGTTGACTGCAAGTGATTTCCAGCCCACTGAGTAGGGCGCAGCACTGCTAAAAAAGTGAGTGCCTGATATCAGCATATCGGTAGATATTGCTAACTCATGGCCTTCAGACACTGAAATTAGCGCAGCATCATCGCCAATGCTTAAATTGGTGTGCTGCGTTGGTTTAGTAAAGTAGTGTTGAATTAGATCAAATTCTGACATGACAATAAGCGTTAAAATTTGACGGTTTTGCTATTTAAAACAAAAAACTTAACGGTTTTTTGCAGACACATTTTTATACACCGCGTTTTACTGCAGATTTTGGTCTGAATGCTTTTACTAGCTTTTCGTTGGTTTCAAGGTAAGGCATAGGTTGCTCTGCAGTGGCTAGTAAATCTAAGCAATAAGGCACTGCGGCAAAAATCCCATGTACAGTAATATTGCCTACCTCATCTTTTAAACCTTCTAAAGTTTGCGCAATAGCTTTGGGCTGACCAGGCAAATTGATGATTAAGCATTGTTTGCGAATGACCGCCACTTGCCTAGACAAAATAGCTGTAGGCACAAAATTTAAGCTAATTTGCCGCATTTGCTCACCAAAGCCAGGCATTACTTTGTCGGCGATATTGGTCGTAGCATCTGGCGTAACATCGCGCAATGCTGGACCAGTGCCGCCTGTGGTTAAAATTAAATGACAGCCTTCTTTATCTACCAAATCAATCAATACAGACTCAATATCAGATTGCTCATCTGCTATTAGTTTCGTCACCATTTCAATTGGAGAAGTCACTGCAGAAACTAACCAATTTTTAAGCGTAGGAACGCCTAAATCTTCATACACACCGCTGCTTGCTCGATCGCTAATTGAAACTAAACCAATTTTAATGAATTCTTTTGCCATGGGTGGGTCAGTGCTTATAGTATTAATTTTTAGGTATATTACTTAATAATACCATTTCACAACATAACAATAAGGATTCTTCCATGCCAAATTTTCTTAACCTAGAGAATGAGCAACCTACAATGATTGTTGTTTCAAAATATAGCCCAATTAGCGAATTAAACTCGCAGTCAAACGCTGAGTTTGTTAAAAAAGTAAGCAAGGGATTGATATTAATTAGTTTTTTAGCAAT
Source organism: Methylotenera sp. (assembly GCA_041687795.1). GTDB lineage: Bacteria > Pseudomonadota > Gammaproteobacteria > Burkholderiales > Methylophilaceae > Methylotenera. The sequence continues at coordinate 4,946 of JBDNJL010000040.1, forward strand.
AGGTAGCGTATTTTTTGCAGCAAATATTCACGCTGCAGACAATGTGAATTTATATGCAAAAAACTACAAAGCACAAAATCAAAATAACTTGAAGTCGCTTTCAGCAAATCCAGATACTAAAATGTTTGTAAGTAATCACAAAGATGAAGATAATATCGCAATGATGGAAGATGGTTTCGACATGATGGGCACATCAGGGTTTGAAGCAGGCAATGTATCAGCAGACCTTGCGTTAGCGTACGGGAAAAGTATAAAAGCAGATACTGTATTGGTTTACAGCAAGTATGGATCTGCAAAGACGCCAGACTCTAAAATACAGCTTATTAAAGAGGCGATGAAAACTAAAAGAGAAGTAACTGCTAAAGACTTGGAGCCCGAAGAGGAAAAGTATAATTATTACGCGAGTTATTGGGCAAAATTGCCTACCCCTCTAATGGGTGTGCATGTCATTAAGCTCGTACAAAGTACAGATAACGGGCCAAAGCCTGAAGCAGGTTTAATAGTGATTGCGGTGATTAAAGAATCAGCAGCTTCAAAATCCAGCTTGGTCAAAGGCGATGTACTTCTAAAGTTAGGCGATGCAGTGATGGATCAACCAGACGATTTGTTTGCCGCGGTGAAACGTTATGCTGGGCAAACTATTCCTGTCGTATACGAACGAGCAGGTGACGAAGTAACAAAAAACATTACCATTGGTAGTAGGAAGTAGGGCGCAACGCTAATAATACTTCAAAAGTAACTGGCGTTTAGTCTTGGGTTTCTTTAGGGACTTTCGCCAGCGACCTTACTTGCAAATGTAATGCGGCCTTTGCAAGTAAGTGGGCACTCACTGGCGCTGTAATAAACAAAAACATAGAAATTAAAACTTCATGCAGACTAAATTGCTCGCTATGCATGCTAAAGTAAATCGCAGAGGCAATAAGTAAGCATCCCACCCCTAACGTGGTTGCTTTGGTCGGACCATGCAGACGCATAAAAAAATCAGGTAAGCGCGCTAATCCTAATGCGCCAATCAAGGTAAAGCTGGCGCCTGTGATAATCAAAAATGACAATAAATATTCTTGCATGGCATTATTCGACAATGTCGCCTCGCAAAATGTATTTGCATAACGCAGCTGTACCGATAAAACCCATCAGCGCGATTAATAGGGCCGCTTCAAAATATAGCGCACTGCCTAAATAAATACCAAACAAGATGAGTAAGGCAATCGTGTTAATGTAAAGGGTATCTAATGCCAAGATGCGGTCAGGTGTGTCCGGGCCGCGAAATAGTCGCCAAAAACAGATTGCCACGGCTATAGACACTAATCCAAACGCAATCATCAATGCATATGTTAGCATTTTTCAAATATCTCCTGTAACGGTTTTTCGTAGCGAGCTTTAATTGACGCTATTAATGCCTCAGCGTTATCAGTATCGAGAGCATGCACAATCAGTTGGCTATTGTCTGGCGATAAAAGTGAAGATACCGTACCTGGTGTTAAGGTAATAATATTTGCAAGTAAACTAATTGCAATGTCAGATTTCAAGCGTAATGGTATGATGATGAAAGTAGGCTTTAAGCGGTCAGGGTTGCCAAGAATTAAACGTGCCACAATAAAATTAGCAATTAAGATATCGTAAATGACAATACAAATTAATCGTAAGAGCTTTATTGGCTGGTAAATCGTGACCTTATCTGGCCAAAATCGCAAGGTAAAAAACGGGATTGCCCAGCCAAGGATGACTCCCAGCGCAACTTGACCTATTGTAAAGCTATTAACTAACAATAACCAAAGTATTGCAAGTATAGGCGTTAGAAAGGGGCTGGGTAATAAGCGGCGCATTATATTAGCTCCTTTTACCCAGCACTGCATGAACGTATTGCTCAGGAGATAATAATTGCAGCGCCGTTGCATTGGTAAACCTAATAATAGGTTCTGCACATATAGTCATTGCCAGACATAAGCTTAGCAGCCCAAAAATAGGCAAAAGCTCTCTAGTATTGGGTCGATGTGTATGTGGTAACACTTTTATTTTTGTAATGGTTTCGTCTACATAAGCTGCATTTGCTCGATAAAAAATTAAACTTCCGCTTCTCGCTAACGCAATCATTGATAGTAACCCGCCGATTAACACAATCGTCATGACCCATGGCAGAGCAGGATGATTCAATGACGCCTTTATCAACATAAATTTGCCTAGGAAGCCTGAAAATGGTGGCAAACCCGCCATAAGCATAGCCGTAATAAAAAATAGCCCGCCAAATAGATGGTGTGATGCAATCACAGGGCCAGGATCAAGGCGGTCTGAAAAATCGCCACGGCGTATTAAAACAGCATCTACCAGCAAAAAGAGTGCTCCAGTTGCAAAGGTCGTGTGTGGCAAGTAGTAGAGTCCAGCGGAAATGCCTAGAGTGGAACTTAAGCCAAATGCAGTCAATAACGTACCCACTGAAACCACAACCAAATATGCTGTTTGGGTACGTAAATGTTTACTACCCACTAGGCCGATAGAACCAACAATGATGGTTGATAATGCAAGTGGCAATAACCAATATTCTAATAAATTTGCAGCAGGCCCTGCTTTTTCACCGTAAATTAACGTGTAGACACGTAAAATGCTATACGCCCCCACCTTGGTCATAATGGCAAAAAGTGCAGCCACAGGAGCGCTAGTGTTAGCGTAAGCTGTAGGTAGCCATAAATAGAGTGGCAAGAGTGCCGCTTTAAGTGCGAACACACTAAAAAGTAATAAGCCAGCAGCACGCACTAAAGCAATATTTTCTGGTGCTACTGATGCAGCTCTAAGCGCTAAATCCGCCATATTTAGTGTGCCAAGTATGCCGTAAAGCGTTCCCACTGCAAATAAAAACAAGGTGGAACCTGCAAGATTAACCACAACAAAGTGTAAGCCGGCTTTAGTTCTTAATCGGCCGCCACCGTGAAGCAATAAGCCATAAGAGGCTAATAAAAGAATTTCAAAGAACACAAAAAGGTTAAACAAGTCACTGGTTAAAAAAGCACCATTGAGGCCAAATAGTTGCAACTGAAACAACACATGAAAATGTCGTCCAACTCTATCAGTACCCAGCGTTGAATAAATAAACGCAAAAATTGAGAGTAGTGCGGTAATGATGAGCATCCATGCAGCCAAACGATCAGCAACCAATACAATACCAAAAGGAGCGGGCCAATTACCTAGTGCATAGCTTAAAATATTGCCATGACTCACAGCCTGAATGATGAGCAATGCTAAAGATAATTGAGTAATCAAACTCAATATACTAATTACGCGTTTAGCAAAAATATCTTGCTCTCTTAAAAATAAAAGGAGTATGCCAATCAGCAGTGGAAGAATAACAGGGCTAATGATAAGTTGATTCAAGCTTCTTCCTTACCATCAACATGGTCGTTACCAAGATCAGCGCGAGCTTTGAGCGACAGTACTATGACAAAAGCAGTCATGGCAAAGCTAATTACGATCGCGGTAAGTACTAATGCTTGTGGAAGTGGGTCAGCGTATTTTGTTTGGGCGTCAGAAATAATGGGCGGAGCTCCAACAGTTAAGCGCCCCATAACAAATAAAAATAGATTCACTGCATAAGATAGAAAAGTTAAGCCCAATACCACCGAAAAAGTACGATTACGTAAACTTAAGTAGATGCCACAAGCTGTCAATACACCAATCATCACTGAGATTAGCGCTTCCATAAGTGTTGATCCTTAATGTTTTTTGATTTTGGCAGCGCTTGGTGCAGCAGACCCAAATTAATCAAAATCAGTAAAGTTGCACCTACAACAACAATATAGACCCCAAGATCAAATATCATAGCTGAGGCTAACTCGAAATCACCAATTATAGGCCAGTACATATGAGTGAATGTAGAGCTGAGGAATGGGTAACCAAAAAAACAACTACCAATCCCAGTGAGTACTGCAATAAGAAGGCCGCTGGCTATGAGCGGGTGCATATTAGCAGGTAACCTGCTTTGCGTCCATGTATTGCCATTAGCAAGATACTGCATAATGATTGCTACTGATGTGATTAGACCTGCAATAAAACCGCCGCCAGGCTGATTGTGTCCTCGGAGTAAAATAAATGCGGCAACTAATAAAGATAGCGGCAGCAATAGATGGCTAAATGTTGCCATCACCAACGGCTTAGTGTCCCAATTCCACTCCCTATGGTCTTGGTCATGCGTTGGTCCACTTAGCCGTAAGCGATCAAACATCGCGTAAATACCAAGAGCTGCAATTGCTAGCACAGTAATTTCTCCCAGTGTGTCATAGCCACGAAAATCAACTAAAATTACATTCACAACATTTTTACCCCCCCCTTCTGGTAAGCTCTTTTCCGTAAAATAACTAGCAATATTTTCGTAAGGTCTTGTGAGTACTGCCCAAGTAAGTAGCGTTGCACCAACCCCTGCAACACTCGCTAATAACAAATCTTTACTATGGCGCAAAACGCCTATCTCTAATTGGCCTTGCTGGGGTAAAAAATAAAGAGCTAGTAGTAATAGCACAATCGTGACCACTTCAACTGAAAGTTGTGTTAACGCAAGGTCAGGTGCAGAAAATTTTACAAAAACGAGCGCCACGGCAAGGCCTACAGCACCTATCATAATGAGTGCTACGAAGCGTCTCCTATGGATGATAACAACACTAATAGCGGTTGTAATAGCTCCTATTACCACAAGTAAACTCAACGCATCTAGACTTAATATTGCGCGAGTCCCTGTAATGGCCGAATCAGAGCCAATAAATGGTGTAATACCAAGAATAAGTGCGAACAAGAAAAATACAAATAGCATGTTCTGTAAACTGTTTGTGTTGAGTAGTCCAGTAAGTCTTGTTGAACTGCTATACAAACAATCAAGTATGAAGTTGTAAATAGTTTTGCCGTCTAAATTGACATCAATACAATCATGAAATTTAAACAAATGCTCACGACAGATATAAACTAATCCACCACCTAAGAGTGCAATTATACTCATCCAGAATGCAGCATTAAGACCATGCCAAAGCGCAAGACTGTACTCAGGGAGTGGAGCTTGTAATGCACTTACGGTTGCAGGCCCTAATATAGGCTGTACGATAAGCGGGAATATCCCAATAATAAGGCATAAGGCAACCAGTATTTCTACAGGTATTTTCATCCAACGCATAGGCTCTTGCGGTGTTTGGGGTAAGTTCTTGGCTTGCCCATTAAAAAACACATCATGAATAAAACGAATAGAATAAGCAACAGCAAAAGTGCTAGCCAATGTGATGGCTACTGGAAGCAACCACCATAATTGCAAGTCAGAGGTGCGCGTTATTGCTTCCGCAAAAAACATTTCTTTAGATATAAATCCATTAAACAATGGCACCCCTGCCATTGATGCTGAGCCTATGATTGCGAGTAAGCCCGTATGTGGCATATATTGCCATAAGCCATTAAGTTGCCGTATATTACGTGTACCAGTTTCATGGTCAATAATGCCAGCTGTCATAAATAAAGAGGCTTTAAAGATTGCGTGGTTAATAATATGGAAAATACCCGCAACAACTGCAAGCGGTGTGGCAATGCCAAAGAGTAGGGTAATTAGGCCTAAATGACTAATTGTAGAATAGGCTAGCATGCCCTTAAGATCATGTTGAAATAAGGCAAAATAAGCGCCGATTGCGAGTGTAATTAACCCAACACCACCTACCAACCATGACCACTCCGCGGTACCTGAAAGTGCAGGGAATAGTCGAGCAAGCAGAAATACACCGGCTTTTACCATAGTGGCTGAGTGTAAGTAAGCTGATACTGGCGTTGGTGCTGCCATAGCATTTGGCAGCCAAAAATGGAAAGGGAACTGTGCCGACTTTGTGAATGCACCAAGTAGTATGAGTAATAATATCGGCTGATACAAAACATGCTCGCGGACCATATTGCCAGAGGCTAAAATAACTGACAAATTATAGCTACCCGTCACTTCACCTAACAATATAAAGCCTCCTAGCAGCGCAAGGCCACCTAAGCCTGTAATTGTCAGAGCCATACGTGCACCATTGCGGGCTTCTTCACGTTGGTGCCAATAACTAATTAGCAGAAAAGAAGAGACGCTAGTTAATTCCCAAAATATAAGTAATTGTATGATATTTTCTGAGAGCGCGATGCCAAGCATAGAGCCCATAAACAGCATTAAGTATGCATAAAAGCGCCCCAAATCGTCTCGTGCAGATAGATAAAATCGTGCATAAATAA
>JBDNJL010000161.1:0-3424 GCA_041687795.1 Methylotenera sp.
ACTCGCTTATTTTAATAAAATTTAATTTTTGTAAAATGTGTCTGTAAAAAACGGTTAAGTTTTTTGCAGTATTTGTTACAGTTTGATTTGCTAGGTTTTATTTCTCGCATGCCAAGCTTCTGGTGTTAATGTATTCATAGAGAGCGCATGAATTTCGGCACGCATTCTATCTCCCAGCGCGGCTTACACCAATTGATGTTGCTGCAACATGGATTTACCGATAAAGTTTGGACTTACAATCAAAGCTTCAAAATGTGTACCGTCGTCGCCCAGCACTTTAATGTAATCACATGGCAAATGGGCGATAATATAAGTTTCTAACTGTTGTGCACTTAACAAAACGTCTTCTTTCGAATGATATTGAGGTTAACTTCTTAGCTTATATCCTGATTTTAACATTTTTAGGGTTATGAATACCAACACTAAGAATGATAAGCCGACGATAGATAAACTCACGACAGGTGACACATCACTTTTCCCAAAAAAGCCGTATCTAAAGCCATCAATCATATAAAAGAATGGGTTTAAATGTGACACTTTTTGCCAAAAAGGCGGTAGCGAATGAATAGAGTAAAATACGCCAGATAAAAATGAGAGCGGCATAATAATAAAGTTTTGAAACGCAGCTATTTGATCAAAACGATCTGCCCAAATGCCTGCGATAATGCCGAATGTACCGAGCAATGCGCTACCCAATATGGCAAAAGCGACAATTAACCACGGATTTGCCAAACTTAAATCTACAAACCACATGGCAACCAAATAAATACCAAACCCAACGACAAAACCACGAATAATTGACGCAATTAAAAAAGCTGCAAAAAATTGTAAATGCGTAAGTTGTGTTAGCAATACAAACACAATATTACCCATGACTTTGGATTGGATTAAGCTAGATGAGCTGTTTGCAAAAGCGTTTTGTAATATAGACATCATAATCAAACCAGGAATTAAAAACGCGGTGTACGCAATACCGTCGTATACCTCAACTCTCCCTGCTAATACATGAGAAAATATAAGTAAATAAAGTAGCGCAGTAATCACAGGCGCTGCAACTGTTTGAAATACCACGCGCCAAAAACGGAGTAACTCTTTTTTAAGTAAGGTCCAAAAACCCCTCAATCCTGCAGCTTGCATAGCTTGACCCATTTTGAGAAAAACCATGTGTTTTAGCTTAGTTATCATGATTGTTTACCTACGAGCGATAAAAACACATCCTCTAAGTCGGCTTCATTAAGTTGCATATCTTGCACTTTAATATTTGCTTCGCGCAAGACCGACAACACAAATTCAATTTGTGTCATATCTTGCAAAGCAAAGGTAAAAATTCCACTTTCTTGATTGCGTAGCATAGGCTCTATACTCGCTGGCAAAGTGACGCCTCCAAGTGTTAAACGTAAACTCTTACCTGCAAATTTATTGAGTAAATTCGCCGTACTGTCTAACGCAATAATTTTACCCTGCTTCATCAGTCCCACACGACTACACAATGTTTCAGCTTCTTCTAAATAATGCGTAGTCAGGACAATCGTATGGCCTTCACGATTAAGCTTTTTAATAAACTCCCATAGCATTTGGCGTAATTCAACATCTACGCCAGCGGTTGGTTCGTCTAATATAATCACTGGCGGTTTATGTGCAAGTGCTTGCGCAATGAGCGCGCGTCGCTTCATGCCACCTGAAAGCTGGCGCATATTCGTCTTCGCTTTATCTGCCAAACCCAGGCCTTCTAATACTTCATCCACCCAAGCGTCATTTTCAGGACCACGACCAAAATAACCTGCTTGGAAACGCAACATTTCGCGCACATTAAAAAATGGATCAAATACGAGCTCCTGCGGCACGATACCCAATAACTGACGCGCTTGCTGATATTGCTTCACCACATCAAAACCCATCACTGAAATACTACCAGCACTAGGTTTAACCAAACCTGCCAAAATATTAATCAGCGTAGATTTGCCAGCACCGTTCGGGCCTAACAACGCAAAAAAATCGCCGTGATGAATGGTTAAGTCGACGCCCTTAAGTGCATGCAAGCTACCGTATTGTTTGTGAATACCTGTGATTTGAATTGCGGGGGTCATATTGATTAAGTTCTGATTAGATTTAACTAGATATACCTAAGGTATTGTGCACTTAATATAAAAAATTTCGGCCTGTTGAAAACAAGCCGAATCACTCTATTGTATGTTGTACTAAATTATAATAAATCAATAGCTAAGCATTAATTGTAGGTATAAATTCTGTTACTCCATAAAGCTCAGCTAGACTAATTAAATTAGCTGAAATATGGCTAAAGCTTACCTTGCAGTTAGCAGCTTCAGCGCGCCTAAGCCATTCTAGCATTAAGCTTAAGGTAGAGGTATCTACATCAGTGACAGCTGAAAAATCAATGACTGTGTCTTCTTTCATCGCTAAATTAGCGCTCAAATCTAGCAATTTATTCACACTATTTATTAGTAGTTCACCAGAGACATTCCAATGATTAGTCTGTTGCGTTATATTTGCCATAATGTTGAATTTGATATTCGTTATAAAGTGTCGACTAAGCGCCTGCTGATTTATTTTTATCCGCTAACTTTTTAATCAAACTATCAAAACCGTTTTGACGAATTTCATTACTAAATTGACTACGGTAATTCGTTACCAAACTCACGCTTTCAATCACAATATCGTATACTTTCCAACCGCCATCTACTTTTACTAAGCTGTAATCCACAGCAATCGGCTGACCGCCAGCTTGCAAAATTTGCGTTTTAACACTTACATTTGTAGCGCCAGACTCTGCTCGTAATGGCTTGTATTCAATCACTTGATCTCTGTATTTGCCTAAAGCAGATGCATAAGTACGCAGCAACAGGCTACGAAACTCTTTTTGAAAGCTTGCTTGTTGTTCAGGAGTTGCAGATTTCCAGTTTTTACCTAATACCATGCGGCAAACACGATCAAAATCAAAGTTTGGTAAGATTTTTTCTTCAGCAACTGCAAACAGTTTTTTCTGATTACCCGCTTGAATTTCTTGATCATTTTTAATAGTAATGAGCACGTCTTCTGCTGTTTGTTTTACCAATACGTCTGGTGCAACTTCAGCTTGCGCAGTACCAAAAAGCGTTAACAAATATGCTACAGTCAAAAATTTTAAAAACGATTTCATTTGATACCTTTAATAGATTTGTATAGATACTTAAATACAAGTAAATGGTCAGTAAGTAATGACTCAATTAAAACGGCGCATCACCTATTTCGGTTGACTTATCCTCTGATGTTTTAGTTGCTGGCTCGGACTTTACTACCTCATCTTTAGTTTCGGAAGCCTTGTTATACAAAAACTGGCTAATCATTTTTTCCAGTACGACTGCATCTTGCGTCTGTGTAATTTCATCACCATTTTTAAGCTCAACTTCATCACCACCAGCTTCTA
>JBDNJL010000041.1:0-5288 GCA_041687795.1 Methylotenera sp.
AGAAGACATCATGGGCATCGTTGAAGCTTAATTTTTAGCAACGCTCATACAAACAAAGCTTATAAACAAATAGTTTTCAGGAGAATTTAACATGGCAGCAAAAGACGTAAGATTTGGCGATGATGTTCGTCAAAAAATGGTTAACGGCGTAAACATATTAGCAAATGCAGTACGCGTTACTTTGGGCCCTAAAGGTCGTAACGTAGTGCTAGAGCGCTCTTTCGGCGCGCCAACCATCACTAAAGATGGCGTATCGGTGGCTAAAGAAATTGAATTAAAAGACAAGTTTGAAAACATGGGCGCGCAAATGGTGAAAGAAGTAGCTTCTAAAACCAATGACATCGCTGGTGACGGCACAACGACTGCCACTGTACTAGCTCAAGCAATAATTCGCGAAGGCATGAAATCTGTTGCCGCTGGTATGAACCCAATGGATTTAAAACGCGGCATTGATAAAGCAGTTGCTGCTGCAATTGCTGATTTAAAAGCACAATCAAAACCATGTGAAACAAGTAAAGAAATAGCGCAAGTAGGTTCAATTTCAGCAAACTCAGATGACTCTATCGGTAAAATTATTGCTGATGCGATGGACAAAGTTGGCAAAGAAGGCGTGATTACTGTTGAAGATGGTTCAGGCTTAGAAAGCGAATTAGACGTCGTTGAAGGTATGCAATTTGACCGCGGCTATTTATCGCCCTATTTCATCAACAACCAAGAACGTCAAATTGCTTTGTTAGATAATCCTTTCGTGTTATTGCACGACAAAAAAATCTCAAACATTCGTGATTTATTACCTACATTAGAGCAAGTGGCTAAATCTGGTCGTCCATTATTAATTATTGCAGAAGATATTGATGGCGAAGCATTAGCAACGTTGGTGGTAAACAACATTCGTGGGATTTTAAAAACCACTGCTGTTAAAGCGCCAGGTTTTGGTGATCGCCGTAAAGCCATGTTAGAAGACATCGCCGTATTAACTGGCGGCACTGTGATTGCTGAAGAAGTTGGTTTGAAACTAGAAACCGTTACTTTAGAGCAACTAGGTCAAGCTAAACGTATTGAAGTAGGTAAAGAAAACACAATCATCATTGATGGCGCTGGTAATGAAGCAGGCATTAAATCACGCATTGCACAAATCAAAGCACAAATTGAAGAATCAAGCAGCGATTACGACAAAGAAAAACTTCAAGAACGTGTGGCTAAATTAGCTGGCGGTGTTGCAGTGGTTAAAGTTGGCGCAACGACTGAAATGGAAATGAAAGAGAAAAAAGCCCGCGTTGAAGATGCACTACACGCAACCCGTGCAGCGGTAGAAGAAGGCATTGTAGCAGGCGGCGGCGTAGCATTAATTCGTGCACGTGATGCTATTGCTAAAGTAAAAGGCGATAACTTAGACCAAGAAGCTGGTATTAAAATTGTGCTTCGCGCGGTAGAAGAGCCATTACGCCAAATCGTTCACAATGCAGGTGTAGAACCATCAGTAGTAGTTAACAATGTTGCAGCGGGTAAAGGTAACTACGGCTACAACGCTGCAAACGAAACTTACGGCGACATGATTGAAATGGGTATTTTAGACCCAACAAAAGTAACTCGTAGCGCATTGCAAAATGCGGCATCAGTAGCTGGCTTAATGCTCACCACTGAATGCATGATTTCAGAATTGCCAAAAGAAGACGGCCCAGCAATGGGTGGTGATATGGGCGGCATGGGTGGTATGGGCGGCATGATGTAATCCATTCTTCACTTCTTCGGAGATGCGTCGTTGGTTTCATCATTTGCTCCTTGCCGTACTTAACGTACTGTCTGCGTCACAAATGATTTCACCGCCTAGCCTCACCATCGAATTGAAGCTGGAATGCTGTCTTTAGCATTCAAAAACAAAAAGCCTCGCGATTGCGGGGCTTTTTGTTTGACGCAAATTGATGCGTCAACTAGGATAGCTATTTTAGGTTGATGTTATTTAAGGAAATCAGCATGTCACTTACAGATATTTTAATAGTTTTAGCTACAGCATTAAGCCCACTAATTGCTGTTCGGGTGACACGCTACCTTGATGACCGTAATGAACAGCGTGGTCGAAAACTTCATGTATTTAAAACCCTTATGGCAACTCGAGCTTACACGCTATCAATTGCCCATGTAGAGGCACTTAACCGTATAGACCTAGAATTCTCTTTAAAACGTACAAAAGAAAAAGAAGTTCTTAATATTTGGCAACAATATTTAGACCATCTTGGGAGTAAGTCTCTTGAAGGACCAGCGTGGGCAGATAAGCGAGTTGATTTGTTGGTAGGCTTACTTTATGCAATGAGTAAAGCATTAGGATACGACTTTAACAAAACACAACTCAAGAATGGTACCTACGCTCCTACCGCTCATGGTCTCGTTGAATCAGAGCAAGAGAGGCTAAGGCAATTAACACTTGAACTGCTTGAGGGTAAACGCATTATGCCAATTCATGTGACTAATATTTCCATACCAGATACTCAGGGTGAAACTACATAGTATTGTTCTAACATTTAAACGGCTTGAATTAAAGTAGATGCATAGAAACAACATGACTCAACAAAAATCTGGTCAGCTTGACCCTTCATGGCAAACAGTAATTGGCGAAGAGCTACATAAGCCTTACATGAATGCATTACGCGATTTTATTAAGCAAGAAAAAGCGTTAGGCAAAGACATTTATCCGTCTAGCTCGCTCATACTTAACGCTTTTTCACAGACACATTTTGATGATGTGCGTGTGGTGATTATTGGGCAAGACCCTTATCACGGTGAATCTAACAATCTGCCACAGGCACATGGTTTAAGTTTTTCTGTGCCACAAGGCGTTGCATTACCACCTTCATTAAAGAATATTTTTAAAGAAATTTCTGCGGATTTAAATATTTCCATGAGCACCAAAATTAACCAAAGTGGTGATTTAACGCCGTGGGCAGCGCAAGGGGTGTTGTTACTCAACGCCATACTCACCGTGGAACATGCACAGGCTGGTTCGCATCAAAATTGTGGTTGGGAGACTTTTACTGATGCAGCCATTGCCGCGTTAAACAGACACCGTGAGGGTTTGGTGTTTGTGTTGTGGGGTAGCTACGCACAAAAAAAAGGCGCGCTGATTGATGACAAAAAACACTTAATTTTAAAATCTGTGCATCCATCGCCTTTATCAGCGCATCGTGGATTTTTTGGAAACCATCAATTTTCTACAATAAATCAGCATTTAACCCAGCGTGGCGAAACTGCAATTGACTGGAAAATTTAGCAAATAAACACTCAAACAAACCGCTTGCTATGCCGTTACAGTTTGTTTACAATTTACGCATAAGTTAAAATACTTAATCACTTTTGACAGACACATTTTTATAAAAATCAAAAACTTACGTTTTTAACACACAAAAAAACCCCGATAAAGGGGACTAAATCGGGGTTAAAAGTGCCTCATCGTCTAAGGCTTCCGCTCAGGGAGGAAAGAAGCGGAAAGACAACTATTGTCATCTGTAAATCAGACTAAATCTGCCTTGTTTTAGTTCCAAGTATTTTTAGTTCCAAGTATTTCGTCAATTTAGTTTAATCTCAAGCCATGCGATAATGTCAACATGGATACCCAAAACGCACTCCTCACTGGTTTAAACAATAAACAACTCGAAGCCGTAACGTTACCACCGCTTTCTAGCTTAATTTTAGCCGGTGCTGGCAGCGGCAAAACGCGCGTGCTCACCACGCGTATTGCATGGCTCATTCAAACTGGGCAAGTATCGCCTACTGGTTTGTTGGCGGTAACTTTTACTAACAAAGCCGCTAAAGAAATGCTCACGCGGCTCACTAGCATGTTGCCAATTAACACGCGCGGCATGTGGGTTGGTACATTTCATGGTTTATGTAATCGCCTGTTACGCGCGCATTATCGCGAGGCTGGCTTACCTGCAAGTTTTCAAATTTTAGATATTGCCGACCAGTTATCAATGATTAAACGCTTAATGAAAGCGATGAATATTGATGATGAAAAATTTCCGCCTAAGCAAGTACAAGGCTACATCAATAGCTGCAAAGAGGAAGGCTTGCGTGCTAATAAAGTAGATGCGTTTGACGCACATTCACAGCGTTTATGCGAGATTTTTGAAGCATATGACAATCAATGCCAACGGGATGGCGTAGCAGATTTTGCTGAACTTTTATTACGATGCTATGAGCTTTTAGAGCGCGATGTGCATATTCGTGGCCATTATCAAAACCGCTTTAAATATATTTTGGTTGATGAGTTTCAAGATACCAATCGCTTGCAATATCAATGGCTAAAGCTCTTGGCTGGAAAAGAAAATACCATGTTTGCTGTGGGCGATGATGACCAATCTATTTATGGATTTAGAGGCGCGCGCGTGGGCAATATGCGCGACTTTGAAACCGATTTTAATATTCAAAATATTGTGAAGCTTGAAGAAAACTATCGCTCACACAGTAATATTTTAGATGCTGCAAATGCGATTATTTCACACAACAAAAATCGCTTAGGTAAAAATTTATGGACTTCTAGCGGTGCTGGTGAGCCTGTGAGACTATATGAAGCGTATAACGATAATGACGAAGCTAGCTTTATTGTCGATGAAATAAAAATGCTGCATGACGAAGGCACATCGCTTGGGGAAATTGCCTTACTTTATCGCTCAAACGCACAATCGCGTATTTTAGAACATGCCTTATTTGCTGCAAATTTACCTTATCGTGTGTATGGCGGTTTGCGCTTTTTTGAGCGCGCTGAAATTAAACACGCCCTCGCCTACATGCGCTTAATTGCCAATGCTAATGATGATGTTGCACTGCTACGCGTGATAAATTTTCCAGCACGTGGCATTGGTGCTCGTAGTTTAGAGCAATTACAAGAAAGCGCGCGTGTGCAAAATTGCAGCTTATGGCAAGCCGCAATTAACAAAGTGGGCAACGGGACTATATTTCCTAGCGACACTGGCCGCCCTAGCGCAAAAGGGATTGATGGTTTTGTTTGGCTAATTCGCCAAATGATAGACCAAGCGTATGGTATTAACTTGGCTGAGCTAACTGAGTTAGCCACCACTATGTCTGGCTTAATGGCGCATTACCAAAATGAAAAAGAAGGTGAAGACCGAATAGAGAACTTAGCTGAGTTAGTAACTGCGGCGGTTGCGTTTACCAATCAAGATTTTGGTAATCACAGCAATGTGGAAGGCGATATTGAAGGTGAGTCTGAACAAGATCTACTGACACAGTTTTTAAGTCATGCAAGTTTAGAAGCTGGTGATCACCAAGCGAGC
>JBDNJL010000162.1:0-3026 GCA_041687795.1 Methylotenera sp.
AGCTTTCATTACGTATCTGCGACTGATGTGTTGTCTGGTAAAGCCGATAAAAAAATGCTTAATAACAAAATTGTGTTATTGGGAACAACAGCTGCGGGCCTAATGGATTTAAGGGCAACACCAGTACAAAATATTTATGCAGGGGTTGAAATTCACGCCAATATGATTGCGGGGATTTTAGATAACAATATTAAGCAACACCCGGCCTATACGTTGGGTGCTGAGTTTTTGCTGTTATTAGTATTTGGATTGTTATTAGCGGTATTGTTGCCATTGCTAAGCCCTTTGTTGTCTACGGTGTTAGCAATTGGTGCTACGCTGGCTGTGATTGCTTTTAATTTATCAATATGGCATTACGCCAACTTAGTACTGCCTTTAGCTTCTTTATTGGTCATGATTACGGCTATTTATTTTATCAATATGTCGTACGGGTTTTTTGTGGAGTCGCGCGGTAAGCGTCAGCTAGCTGGCTTATTTGGGCAGTATGTGCCGCCAGAATTAGTGGATGAAATGTCTAAAAACCCAGAGGCAATTTCATTAGAAGGCGAAAGTCGTGAAATGACTGTGTTGTTTTCCGATGTGCGCGGCTTTACAACAATATCTGAAGGCTTAGACCCAAAACAACTCACGCGCTTGATGAATGAGTTTTTAACGCCGATGACGCATGTTATTCACCATAATCGTGGCACTATTGATAAATATATGGGCGATGCGATTATGGCATTTTGGGGCGCACCTTTGGTTGATCATGAGCATGCTAAGCATGCGCTGAATGCGGCTATGCAGATGATTCAGGCGTTAGATAAATTACAAAAAACCTTTGTGGAAAAAGGCTGGCCACCCATTAATATTGGTGTGGGCTTAAATACTGGCTTAATGACTGTGGGTAACATGGGTTCAGAATTCCGCATGGCATATACTGTGATGGGTGATGCAGTGAACTTAGGATCTCGCTTAGAGAGTCTTACTAAAAATTATGGCGTACATGTAATTGTGAGTGAATTTACTAAAGACCAAGTACCAGAATATACATATCGTGAACTAGATATGGTGCGTGTAAAAGGTAAAGACACACCAGTCACTATTTATGAACCAATATGTGAAGCGTCTACACTTGATAAAGCAACTAAAGACACGCTTGCACTTTATCGTGAAGCGCTTAGGTTATATCGCAGTCAAAACTGGGATTTAGCCGAGATGCAGTTTGTAAACTTGCAACAACGCGAGCCACAACGATATGTATATGAAATGTACATTAAACGAATTAATTATTTTAGACAAAATCCACCAGACAAAGGTTGGGATGGCGTGTTTAATTTTGAAACTAAATAAGACATATTCACTAATATCTTTTGAGAGCTTATTAAGTTTAATCATTTTGAAAAGAATAACCATAATAATATGCAAATAAAAATACTTGGCTGTAGCGGTGGTATTGGGGAGGATTTACGCACTACCTCTATATTAGTAGACGACGACATATTAATTGATGCCGGAACTGGTGTGGGCGATTTGAGCATGGAAGCTTTGCTTAAAATTGATCACATATTTATTACACACTCGCATCTAGACCATATAGCATTTATTCCATTTTTGTTAGACACCGTGATGGGCTTTCGGACTAAGCCTGTGACTGTGCATGCAAGTCATGATACTTTGAGCACATTGCGCGCCCACATTTTTAACTGGAAAGTGTGGCCAGACTTCAATATGATTCCAGATGCAGCAAATCCATTTTTGTTATATCAAGAAATAAAACTTGGTGAGCCGCTAATTTTAAATGGACGAACTTTTACGGCATTGCCAGCAAATCATGTAGTGCCTGCTGTGGGCTATCAAATCAATAGTGGTGATGCTAGTTTAGTATTTACTGGTGACACAACCACATGCGACCCATTGTGGGCTGCAGTGAACACGATTAAAAACCTTAAATATTTGATTATTGAAACCGCGTTTAGTAATTGTGAACGTGAGCTTGCTAAGCTATCAAAACATCTTTGTCCGTCAATGTTGGTCGATGAACTTGCTAAGCTAAAAGGAGATAGACCTTTGCCAGAGGTTTTTATTACACACCTCAAACCTGGCGAGGCTGAAATCATCATGCAAGAAATTACTGACAGCCATTTAAGTATGCCAGTACAAGCGCTTAAAAATCATCAAATATTCACGTTTTAAATCATACATTTTAATTTTGCAAAGTTAATCACATAATGGCGCTAGATAAAGAATTAGCAAACACAGTATTACAACAACTCGAACCAATCTCTGGCTTATCTGCAGCTAGAAAAAAAGAGCTAGCAGACTTATGCTTTCTAGAGACTGTCAATAAAGATATTGACCCATTGCGGATGAATGTAACGCAAGCTGCGCAGTATTTATATTTAATTAAGGGAGACTTAGGGTTACGCTTAAACGACGGCAGTAAAGTGATACTGCGTGGCGGTGCAGATGCCGCGAAGCATGCAGTAAATGCAAATACACGCATCGTCGATACTATCGCACTTACACAGGTTGAAATTATTCGTATTGATATAGATTTATTAGACATTATGATGACTTGGGATCAACTCTCAGGTGACAAAAGTGGTGGCACAAGAGATAGAAAGGTATCAAGTAAAGCTAATGCTCATTCAATGCTGGCTAAACCAACGCGCAGTGCTGCTGACTGGATGAATGACACAGCCGTTTTTAGTGCTTTTAATTTACAAAGCGGTGTTTTTAGCCGTTTACCCCCTGCAAATATTGAAGAAATGTTTAAACGTATGACAACGTTTTCAGCTAGCGCTGGCAAGGTCATTATTCAACAAGGTGCTGAGGGCGACTATTATTATTTAATTCAATCTGGTGTAGTTGAGGTAAGCCGTATTGTAGATGCTAGTCAGCCCCCAGTATTATTGGCTGAGCTTGAGGAAGGTTGTGCATTCGGTGAGGAAGCCTTGGTTTCAGACAACAAGCGCAACGCTACTGTAACAATGAAAACCGACGGTGAGCTTTTAAGACTCAAAAAACAAGACTTCGTCGAGCTA
>JBDNJL010000042.1:0-3119 GCA_041687795.1 Methylotenera sp.
AGGGCTTTTAGAATGGTGTTATTACTCATGGGTTTGGTACGATTGTTTTGGTTTGGAAAAACCAATTCACTATCGCCAGAGATGGTTTTAAGTGTTTCTAAAATATGGATTGCTTGCCTTGCCAGTGGCACGATATGCGGTGTTTCCATCTTCATGCGTTCGGCGGGTATGCGCCATTGAGCGGTCACAAAATCAAACTCACTCCACCTAGCGTTAATCAGTTCGGATGTTCGCACAAAGGTTATTGCCATTAACTTTGTTGCTAACCTTGTAATAGGCGCGGAACGGCTGCCATCTATGGCGCGTAATAGTTCTGGTAACTCTTTGATGTCTAGCCTTGCATAGTTCACCTCTTTACGGGGTGTAATAATGTCGCTAGGCTTGATTTGAATTGCAGGGTTAATCATTACCTTGCTTTGATCGGTGTGTGCGATGGCGTAGCTAAATACGCGGGCGGTAGATTGCAATATACGTTTTGCAATAACGACTGCGCCGCGATTAGAAACCACCTTCACCAGCTTAGTAATATCACTAGCGTTAATGTCCACGATAGGGCGGTTGCCAATGGCGGGAAACGCATCAGCTTCTAACCTACGCATTACATATTCTGCATGGCGTGGGCTTTTATCAACATGCCAATGCTGCCACCATTTACGCGCCCACAGCTCAAATGTATTGACTTGCTTGATTGATTTTTCAGTCTTAAAGGCTTTGCGAATGTCGCTAGGGTTAGTGTCTTTAGCAAGGTTCTTTAACGCTTCAGCAACTTTGCTTCTAGCATTGGTGAGTGATATTTCAGGGTATCGTCCAAACGATAGGGTATTTTCTCTACCCTCAAAACGATAACGAAATAGCCAATACTTAGAACCGTCTGGCTTCACTTGCAAAAATAAGCCTTTGCCATCAGCTACCTTGTAGGGCTTGGCTTTAGCCTTGTAGTTTCTAATGGCTATATCGGTGAGTGGTATGGCTAATTTAGGCATAGTACATCTCAATAATGTGGTTTTTTAGGGTAACCGTTTTAGGGTATTTTTTAAATACCCTCAAAACTACCCAATAAAACGTGAGATGTCAATAGACCTAAAGATACGAGTTAAGACGTTAATTTTAACTTTATCATTGATTTTATTGATTATTTTTTTACTATTTGAGCCTGCTTGATACTGCAAAAAACAAGCTATTGGCGTCCCCACGGGGATTCGAACCCCGGTCGCCTCCGTGAAAGGGAGGTGTCCTAGGCCTCTAGACGATGGGGACCTAAGAATTGTACTGCTTATAAAACAAGCGCCATATTACTACAAAACAGCTAAATATCACAGGGTTAATTACAAGTTTCCTCATGATTTTAAGTGCCTAGATTGGTGCTTTGGTGGAGATAAGCGGGATCGAACCGCTGACCTCTTGCATGCCATGCAAGCGCTCTCCCAGCTGAGCTATACCCCCAAACTTACCTCTTTTTTGCTGGTAGTATTTATCAACTATCAGCGAGGCGCAATAATAATGTTGGCTCACGGAGTTGTCAATCAATTTTAGTGGATTGAGCTCAATTTACTCTAATTTAGCTGATGACCTTTATCCGCGTATATTGCTTTGGCTATCAAATTGCAATAAATCTACGCGTGGTTGTGGTTGCCAGCCCATTTTGCGATGTTCTGCCACTACATTAGTGAATACTCCACCACGCACATAAAATTTAGCAGTTACTCGCATAAATTTTGGAGCCGTTGCTAATATTAGATCATCAAGAATGCGATTGGTGACGGCTTCATGGAAACAACCTTCATCGCGAAATGACCACATGTAAAGTTTTAAGCTTTTTAGCTCAACACATTTAAAATCTGGAATGTAATCTAAATAAATAATAGCAAAATCTGGTTGTCCTGTTTTCGGGCACAAGCAAGTAAACTCAGGAATTTCCATATGAATATGAAAATCACGCACCTGATTTGGATTTTCAAACGTTTCTAGCTCTTTAGTGGGTTGTAAAGTTGGCTTGCCACCAAGAGATTCTGTTAAAGACTGAATAGACATAAGGTAATTGTGCTAAAAAAAAGTTATTATACAATTTAATAAAAAAACTACTTACTAAAATCTACTTTTGCCACATTAAAATTTGCGTTTAACTCACTTAAAACTTGCAGGCTTTAAATCGTTTGTCGATCCAACAACGTTGTATATCCATGGTCAGCGCGTGGGTGTAGTAGGGCCAAATGGTTGTGGTAAATCGAATGTGATGGAGTCTGTTCGCTGGGTATTGGGTGAATCTTCTGCCAAAGAGATGCGTGGCGACAGCATGGATGCTGTGATTTTTAATGGTTCGGGTAATCGCAAACCAATTTCACGTGCGAGTGTTGAGTTAGTGTTTGATAACTCATTAGGTGGTGCGGCGGGTGAGTGGTCAAAATATGCTGAAATCTCTGTTAAACGTGTGATTGAGCGCGATAAAGGCTCAACGTATTTTATTAACAATTCAGTTGTGCGCCGCCGCGATGTAGCCGATTTATTTTTAGGAACAGGTTTAGGTGGTCGCGCTTATGCGATTATTGGGCAAAACACAATCTCACGCATTGTGGAAGCTAGGCCAGAAGAGTTGCGTATATTTTTAGAAGAAGCTGCAGGCATTAGTAAATATAAAGAACGTCGCCGCGAAACTGAGCTGCGACTGCGCGACACGCGAGAAAATTTAAATCGCGTTGAAGATATTTTACGTGAGCTAGATAAGCAAATTACGCGCTTGCAATCGCAAGCGGTGGTAGCGAACCAATATCATGAGCTGCAAGATTTGTTAAATATTACGCGGGGCCAAGTGTGGATTCTTAAAAAACGTGATGCGAGTGGGCTATGGGAAAAAGCGCAACGCATGGTTGAAAAATTAGTTAATGAGCTTGAGGCACAAATGGCTGGCTTGCGACATACAGAGAGCGCGCTAGAAACTGCTCGGCAAGCTAACTTTGGTGCGATTGAAAATGTTAACCAAGCTCAGGCTAAATATTACGAAGCGAATGCGGAGGTGTCTAACCTTGAAAATCAAGTTAGAAATACTAGCGAAGCACTCGACCGTACGCAGTTGCAATTACAGCAAATTAATTCGCAGCTAGATAAAAACACACAACAGGTTA
>JBDNJL010000005.1:0-4751 GCA_041687795.1 Methylotenera sp.
GCTTTAGCAATATCCGCCAGCGGAATTGCCGCAATAATTTGTTCTTTAATAATTTTGTGCAAACTAGAAGGAATCGCAATAGTTGCTAAAATTACCAACACAGCTAACACCACCATCATTTCAATTGCAGAAAAACCTTTATCAATTAAGCTATTAAACTTAATATTTTGCATACAGAACCCTTATCATTTTTGTGTTGCTGCTGATTCATTTTGACGTTTATGCTCAAATAAACATATTGCTGTGGCCGCTGCCGCGTTTAATGATTCTACTGAAGCAAGTCGACTTTTTGCCATGGGGATACTAATGTTTTTAGTACACACTGCGCTAGTTTTGGTAGACAATCCTGCGCCCTCATTACCCATGACAAACGCTGTTGTCTTGGTTAAATCTTGCGAATAAAGTGATTCGCCATTCATAGTAGTAGCGTAACTCAAGCCTTCAAAAATCTGTAATTCTGTGACTAGATTTGCGCGCTCTATTATTGGTAAAACAAATTGCGCGCCTTGTCCACCACGCAACGCTTTAGGCGACCACGCATCTGTGCAACCAACACTTAAATACACCGCCTCTACACCTGCTGCCGCAGCTGTGCGCAACATACTACCCAAATTACCAGGGTCTTGAATATCTTCTAGCATTAATACAAATTGTGGCTTTTCTGGCGCAGTTAATTGCGGAATGTTAACCAGCGCTAAAATGCCCGTTGCACTTGCTACAGGCGTTAGTTCTGCAAACATTAAAGTCGGCAACATGACGGTTGAGATTTCAGTCAATATTTGTATCAAACCAGTCGCTTCTACGCTACTTTTGCCTTCTGGAATAACAATCATCAATGGCTCACCAAAAGTAGCCATATACGCTTCTATTAAATGCACACCATCTAATAACGTTTGCCCTTCACTACAGCGCTCACGCGCATGGTCAGCCAACTTTTTAAGTTGTTTGAAAACTGGGTTGTCGCGCGAAATGATGTGTTTAAATGTCATATTAAATAGTGTGAAATAGTTAAACGTTATTTTAACGGTTTTGATGCTTTAAAATTAAAATACTTAACCTTTCAACTCGCTAAAAGTAAAAACTTAACGGTTTTACTATTTAAAATAAAAAACTTAACGGTTTTACTATTTAAGATAAAAAACTTAACGGTTTTTTATAGACACATTTTTAATTCACTTATAATTGAATGATGGAATTCAAATATGACTAAAAAAATAAAATCAAAACTTGCCCTTGAACGCATCATCTGCAATCAAGGCTTTGGCGCGCGTAAGCTGTGCCGCATTTTAATCCTCAATCAAGAAATCACCGTGAATGGTGAAATTTGCGATGACCCTGATGAAATCTTTGAAACTGAGCATCTGCAATACACGGTCAAAGGTGAAGCGTGGGAATACCGCGAAAAATCGTATTTAATGCTGCACAAACCCAGTAATTACGAATGTTCACATAAAACGCAACACCACCCCACTATCTACAGTCTGCTACCGCACCCGCTAGTAGTTAGAAACGTTCAGTGCATAGGTAGACTAGACGAAGATACCACTGGGTTAATCTTAATTTCAGACGATGGGCAGTTTATTCACCGCATGAGCTCACCCAAACATAAAGTACCCAAAGTATATGAAGTGACCTGCAAACACCCTGTAGATGACGCGCAAATTGCCCACATTTTGAGTGGCGTAAAGTTAATTGACGAAGATGCACCCATTGCCGCCCTCGCCTGTGAGCGCATTAGCGAAAACGTGATTAGCATGACGCTTAGCGAGGGCAAATATCACCAAGTAAAACGCATGGTCGCAGCAATAAGTAACCGTGTAGAATTTTTAAAACGTACGCAGATTGGTGAGCTGAAATTGCCTGATGATTTAGGCGTGGGTAAATGGCGTTGGTTAACTGCAGATGGTATGTTGAAGTTAGGTGTTAAGTAATACTTTATTGCAATTAAAAATTAAGTATAAAAAAAAGATTGATGGATTATGGTCTACTCAGTTCCACGTTCCACCATCCGGAACAGCTAACTTTGGTTGGGGTGTTGTTGTTTTCAATAATGGCTCAATAAAAGGTGGTGATAGCAATTATTACTAATCTGGTAACCATCAAATTATTGACGGGCAATTTGAAGCCACCGTTACAATAAAACACTGCTCTGGTGAGTACAATAATGTCATGGGTAATGGTAATAAAGAAACTGAGCTTAGTATGTCTGGTAAAGTAGATTCAAACGAATTTGAGATAACTAGTAGTTCAAAAACATTAAACGCGCATATTTCTGTTAGGCTAGAACGCCTAGACAGTTTATAAATTAAATGATGACAATATCAATGAAAAATTTACTTACCTTACTTTTATTCCTCTTAATCACTTCGTGCACGGGCATGCCCAAAAACATAACGGCAATTAAAAGCTTTGATGCCAACCAATACTTAGGTACTTGGTATGAAATTGCGCGGCTTGATCATTCGTTTGAACGTGGCTTAGATAAAGTAACCGCAACCTATAGCTTGCGTGATGATGGCGGTATAAAAGTGATAAATCGCGGTTTTGACGTAAAAGCTAAAGAGTGGAAAGAGGCAGAAGGTAAAGCGTATTTCATTGATGCGCCGAATGAGGATAAAACCAATACTGGGCGGCTTAAAGTTTCCTTTTTTGGGCCGTTTTATGGCGCGTATAACATTATTGAGCTCGATAAGCCTTATTACAATTACGTGATGGTGTGCGGGCCGAACTTTGAGTATTTATGGATTTTGTCCAGAACGCCGCAATTGGCTTATCCAATTAAACAACACTTAGTTGCTAAAGCAAAAGAGTTGGGCTTTGATGTAAGTAAGTTAATTTATGTTACGCAAACCAATGAGATAACTGACTACGAAGCTGGTCGGCATGTTCGATAATAAGTTAGCATGCATTGATTTTATTTTTTAAAATGTGTCTATAAAAAACCGTTAAGTTTTTTATATTTAAGAGCAAAACCGTTAAGTTTTTTATATTTAAGGGCAAAACCGTTAAGTTTTTTTATATCAAAGAGCAAAACGTTAAATATTTTTATTAAATAGTAAAAACGGTTTAGCTTTAGCGTTAATTTAAAGCTTAAGGTAATAAAAAAGCCTACTCAACATTTGCTGAGTGGGCTTTTTATTAGTTAGCGAAGTACTAATTGCCTTTAACGATTAAGCTATTTATAACAGATTGCACGCCTTCAATTTTAGTAACCAATTCTGCGGCTTTGTCCTTTGCAGCTTCGCTATCTACAAAACCACTCAAAAGCACTTCGCTATCGCGAGTTTCAACGCCAATTTGCAAGCTTTTTAAATCTTCCGCGCCTAAAATTGCTGCCTTAGCTTTTGTTGTGATAATTGTGTCATCAACCACGTTTCCAATGGTGCGTCTTTCTGCAACCACAATAGGTTCTGGTAAAGGCTCGTCAATATTAAGCTCGCCCAATTGAACATCTCCTCTTTGTGGTTTCACTCCATTATTTTTTAGCTCGCCACTTTGTTGTGTATCAATGTTTTTTTGCCCGATTACTATTTCTTCTGCTTGAACTGGTGGAACTGCAAGTTGAGATGCTGCACCACTAATTAAATTTACTGGTTCTTCGTCTGGCCATGCGCCTGTTCTTGCATACACATATTCGCGTTGGTCGATTGTTCCATCACGGTCTACATCTGCTTTGGCAAATGTTTTTGCATTAAAAGCTTTTGCTTTCGTTGCTTCGTTTGGCAAAATTAAGCCGTTTCCAGAAGTGTCGATTTCATCAAACTCAGCCGTTAATGGTGTTTGCCAAATAAGGTTATTGTAAGTTTCAGCGCTTGTTTCATATGCTGCAATTGCGTAGTTAACCACGCTGCTCAATGTTAAAGAGACTGCTAATGTCACCGCTTTTAATTGGTTGGATCGATTCATTTTACTACTCCTTTTTGCATCAACCTTATAAATTGTGTGTATAACAATTAAAGTATTTAGCAACGTTGCTAATATAAATATGCTACTTAAGCAATCCATATAAAAAAGTCCAGCAAGGGCTGATTATGTTGTAAGACTTTGACTACATAATTAAAACGAATATTTGACGAAAAAAAACCACATACTGTTTAATGGTATGTGGCTCTATACATTAAGCCTTTGTCAGTATTGTCCTGTTAGCAAGGCCAAACTGATACTGCAGAAGGCTCAATGATTTATTACGATTTATAGACTCATTTACCCAACTTTGGAGAGTAAGTAAATTATTTTTTTACAACAAGGCTGTTTTTAACAGATTTTACACCGTCAATTTTAGCTACCACTTCTTCTGCCTTGGCTTTCATCGCTGCATTGTCTACAAAACCGCTTAAAATCACTTGGCCTTTGCGTGTTTCTACACTGACTTGTAAGCTTCTTAAATCTTTAGTGGCTAGCAATTCAGCTTTTGCTTTTGTGGTAATGACACTGTCATCCACTACAACACCCATTTTTTTTGTTGGTCTGCAGATTTATAGTTTGCATATTCATCTTGGCTCAACGTGCCATTCTTATCAACATCTGCGTTAGAGAAATGTTGTTTTGTAAATAATTTATCTTTAGAAGCTTCATTAAGCGTTAGTGATCCGTCAACTTTAGTATCTAGTTTTACAAATTCGGCTTCTAACGGTTGTTGATTATCGATCATTGAAGTGTCGTCTGCCGAAATTGCAGCAAAACTTGTAGCGCCGAACGCCAAGGCGATGACCACAGTTGTAGTTTTTAAAGTGTTCATAGTATTCATAATA
>JBDNJL010000043.1:0-23416 GCA_041687795.1 Methylotenera sp.
ATTAATAATTAATTAATTAAATAAATAAATTAAAAACTGTATCTAAAAAAAGCCCTGAGTGAATTAAAGTTGTAGTTTAGAAAAGTTTCATTCGAAGTGCGTCTTTCACCGGTGTAGCTTAGTTCAAGACGACTTTTTGAATTAGGTAGATAGGACAATGTAATATTTGCAAATTTTGATTCATCCAATCTATCTGCACCGCTCTGATTAACAAAACCAAAGTTACTTAAGCCAGCAGCACCCAAATAATCGCGTTCTTCAAAACCTAATCCAGCATTTAGCGACACTTTCTGTGTCGGGTTCCACTTAGAATTCACGCCAAATCCTGTCATTTTTACATACGAGGCCAACACATCATCAATCGCAGAAATTTCTTTATAAGCCGTTATGTTAAAGAGTGTGTTAGCAGTTAAACTATGGTCAAAATTCCAACGTTGGTTAAATCCAGAAAAATTACGACCTGCTACGTCTTGATAATTTAACTCTACGCCAGATAATCTTGCGCTGATGCGGCTTTTGATAGTAGGTAGCCAAGCAAAATTAATGATTAACTCTTGCTGTGTATTCTCATTTCCAAACGCAAATGTTGCAAAACCAGTGCGGTCTGGAAACTCGGAATAGAAATTACGGTAACTTACACCTAACTGAGTACCTGCAAAATTTGCATATTGTAGACCTGCATCATAGAAGTGGCTTTCTCTGTTTAGAAAATCAAAACTCCGTTCACTATTATCTGACTTTGCAATTTCATATGACCCACGCACTGACCAATTTGGTTGAAACTGCCAGTTGGTAATAAAATATTCACGATTGATACTTCGAATATTACGGGCTGTTGTTCTAAGCTCATTAAAACCCGCCAATGACTCTGATTCATTTTTACCGATAGCGCCAAATAAGTCATTACCTAGTCGCCAATCCCAATTTAATCCATATGATTTACCAATATTATCTAGTAAGGTAAAACGGTCATATTCATTTTGATTGATGGCGGCGGATAAGCTCACTAGTTGGCGACTTAAGCGTAAATTCATATCAACACCTATCTCTTTGCGAATAATCCTATCTGAAGTTGCGCGGGAGCCGAATCTCGCCTCGGCTTGATTTGAATTAGAAAAACGGAATACATTATCATCATAAATAGTGTTTAAACTTGCATAAGGATTAACGTCTATAATGCCTTCTGCAAAGACTAATCCTATATTGATGATGTTAAATAAGATGACAATTAGCCATCTAACCGCGATTATGTAATGCATTACCAGTAAGACCATTGCGCCGTATATAGCACCCAACAGCCAAGTAAAGTGTTGGTTAGTGCATGCGCAATGATAGGCGCCCACAAATTACGAAAATGGCAATACAACCAACTATACGCTAGCCCAGCTAATAGCCCAGCCAACCAAAGATTATGTTCAAGCGCAAATAAGCAAGCACTTGCAAAGAAAGGAAATGCACTAATCAGTGCGGGGCTAACTTGACTAAAGTTTGGATTTTCTAACCATCTCATTAAATACGATCGCCAAAATAGCTCTTCCATCACAGGCACTATCAATGCAGCCCCAGAAAGGCGCATTAAAGCTAGAACCCAATCTGTAGTCTTGTTATCATTAGTGCTGGGGTTAAAACCATCACCGTCAGCGCCCATTTGTGCCCTATTCGGGTAAGGCAAAATCCACAATATGAATACCAAAATACCTACAATAATACAAATGCTATAAAATTGAGGCCTTAATACTAACGGTGGCTTTAGTTCAGTATAGTACTGCCAATAGGCAAAAAGTATTAAGCCGACAATGCTTACCCTTAAGCCGTAAATCAATCTGATATCATGATTATAAACACCTAGCAAATGCACAAGCGGCTCATTAAGTGCTAGCAATAAAATATAAAGTGCAAAAGGCAGTATTCTTGCCAATTCGGGACTCTTCAATAGCATGTTGACTCAACTTTTAAGCGATTTATAAATCTTAAGAAAAAATTGTGACAGCAATATGTATTTTTGTAGCCTGTAAAAAAATCTGTATAAATGATATTTATCGATGCACCTTAAATATAATGTAGCCTGCTATTATCAAAGCGGCCCTTAAAGTCTGATCAAAATTGCTACCAGAGCTAGGTAAGTGGCTCGTGAATTTTGTTAAGACCGAACAAAGCATTAATCTCATCGCCAATCAGCTAATAAAATAAGTGATTTAGCGCGCATTGCAAACAAAAGTCAGCCATCATCTGAAAATACAACGCCACAGGTAATGCCTAAAGCTAACAAAGCCTTCATCGTTAGAATTTGTTCTAAGGCAATTTAGGAAAATTACCTATCATCGCGACTGAAATTATAAGAGAGCGTTTTAACATACAGTCGTGCACAAAGAACAACAAAATTACTACCTTTTATTATCGAATCTTAAGCATTCATGCTTGCTAAAAAGCTTTATGCTGGGCAATAACACAGACATGATTAAACTGGATCAAATTCATATCTGGATTGCATCGAGTTCAAAGCTAGGCATTGCAAGCGCTTCATTAAAAAAAAGCCATTTACCCAGCATTGGTTGTAATTTACAAGCCAAGAAAAAATTGCTGAAGCTATTGATTTCTGAGAATAGAGACGCTAAATTTTGGCTTTATATTCTAAAAATGATTTATAAGCCCTGTTTTTGATAGAGCGCTAAAGCGATATTAGTAATTAAATTATTAAATTTAATTACTAATATTTGAACCTTTAGAATTTTGACGCTGGTTATCTAACTTATCTTGATAGTTCTGAAAAATATTTTCAAGTTCCACACGTTTTAGTTGCGTAAACTTTTCGTTGCGCATTGCTGTTTCGTAAACAGTTGGCTTGTCGTATATCTTCACTAGATTCGTACCAAATTCATACAATTTTTTATTTTTTACTTCACAATCTGATAAATATCTAGCAGTCTCAGCAGTGGTAGCCACCAATGTTTTTCTTTGAACTTCATTTACCTTTAAATCCGTCTGGGCTTTATCTTTTATAACGGTCATATCAGTCAAGTTTATTTGAGTTTGTTGCAACTTGCCTTCTAAAACAATTTTCTCGCTGGTTATTTTTTTAATATCGCTTTCTAAATAAGTTACTTTGCGTTTATATGCCGTTAAAGATTTATTCAGTTTTATAATTTCTTCATCGCTTTTTTTTAGCTTTTCTTCAAATTCTTTTTTTTGATTATCAAATTGCGCTTGCATTGAAGCTTTTTCTACCTCCATGTCTTGCTTCATTTTACGTATCATCTGCGCGGCGCGGCGAGCCGCTTTACCCTTTTCTTCTGCTGCATCACTGTTAGCAGAAAAAGCTAATAAGCCCATGGTAAACAAAAAAACAAAACAGACTAGGCTTGTGTTTAATTTGGGCAACATTATTTTATCCACTAAAATTTAGCTATTAAATCTAATAAAAGCACATCAACAGAAAAAGGCAAACCAGAAATACTTTTAGAATTTAAATAACGTCCACTAATCCATGTATTTTTATCAACACCGTAATCAGCAGACAAAATCCAACCCTTTGCATCTGTTCCGCCAAGATTAAAATTAGAATCTGTAAAACCATCCAACATCGAATCTGCTTCTATGTACTTATAGCCAACCGCTAAGTGCCAATCGCCTCGTTTAACCTCACTTCTAGAAGCAGGACCATTAAATGAAGTGTGTCCAACATCCAAGCGCACATGATAGGCATCTGTTTCCTCTTCGTAGAGGTTACCCGTTCTTTTGAAAATTTCATTCTGATCAAACCCAATGTTTTTTATGTAATCCCCAGTTAAGGTGATGTGAACTGGATCAAAAGTCATTAAATCTAGCTGACCAATTAAATTTATTTGTCTGAATTGAGAAGCCAAACCAAAAACATTAGGCTGACCAATAGCGTTAAAATTATTTGGAGTCACAAGACCGCCATTCTTTGCATTAATATCAAAAGTATTATTACCTTTTTGTCTCCAAACGGGCACCGTACCGTTAAATATATCGAGACCTGTAGGATTAGATTGTCCTTCAACATTTTTATAATCATAAAAACCGAATGCTAAGCGCGCGTTAGTTTTGTTAGCTGCTTGCCACTTAATGCCAGTTTGTAAGGCATAAATCCATTTATCTTTTGCTTTATTTACCTCAGATGATTGGATTTCCTCAATTGGGAAAGCGCCCAAGGTGGTAAACGAAGACCAGCGATCATTAAATTTAGGAGTTAAGCTTGCGGCTACGCCGTCAAAAGCTAAATCATTATCCCAAAGTACATCGGTGTACATAAATGGATTAGCAAAACGACCACCTTCTAACGTCAGCCAAGAAGTAGGGGTTGCCCTTAAAAATGCACGGTCTAAACCAAATACAAACTTGCCTTCATTAATTCCTTGGGTTTGATTAGGTGTCACTGGGGTGTTGAGTAATCCTGTAATAAACCTCAATCCACCCGTAAAATTTTCATTTATTTTAGCGTCCACGCCAAAACTAGAACGAACTCGCAAACGGCGCCGTTCTTCAGATGAGTTTAAAATACTGGCATTACGAAATGGATTATTTAAATCTGCAATTCCAGCATTACTTTCGGAAAAAGTATCACTTTGATGTCGCAAACGAATATCTCCATTAAATGCAATGCGGTCGGTCCAGGCTGGAATCAAATTTGGCGCTGCCCATTTTTCATCTTTAGCTTGCAAAAGAACTTCTTGTTTAATCTCATCCCGCAATTTTTTCTTCACATGTTCGGGCACGTACTGCACTCGAACTGATTTATCTTCAGGATTAGCTTCACCAGCGTCTTCAGCTTTAGCTTTTGCAGCTATTACTAGGGCTTGCCTAGCACCATCCTCCGCCGCCTTTTTAAGCAACTTATCTGCCTTATCTTTTGAAATTAAACCCTCTTGCACCATCAACTCAATTAAACTAGTTGTTGTAGCTTTTAATTGTTCCAATGATTCGCGTTCGTCTGCAAAAGTTGATTGTGCAAAGCAAGTTATTTGCAATAAGCAAAGGGCTAATAATGTTTTTTTAAATTTCAATTTTGATGTATTTATAATTTGCATAATGCTTGTCTTTAGAATGTTTATTCAATAAATCACTTGTTATGTGTTTATTAAAAGTAACTAGCCCATTTTGCGGGCTGTTATGCGTAATTTTATTGGTTGTGGCATATCTTGCGGCGGCATTTCGCGCATGGGTGGCATGTCCTTCAAGACGTCTTTAATTAAGCTTTCTATTTCACTATCTGCTTCTGTACGTACCCACTCTAGTTTTTCTATTCGTCCATCTGATTTTAGCCAAACATTCACTTGAAACCTGTATTGGTCTTCAGTAAGGCGCTTGTTTTTTGATAGCGCATTCTCAATCTGAGTCTTTAACAATCCGGCATACCAATTAAACTTAGCACCTCCATCAGAGCCAATGGTCTTGACGTCACCACCGTTGTACTCATCTTTTACCGAGCCTGCCGCAAACGGACTTGAGCCGTCCCCTGCTTCACCCTCCATTTTCAGCTGCTCTACCGGCGGGGTTTCTGCTGGTTTAGGTTGCTCAGCTTTCACTTCTTTGGGCTGTTCTTTTAGCTCTTTAGGCTGCTCTTTTGGTGGTGGAGGTGGGGGTGGCGGCGGAGGCGGCAAATCTTTGAGCGTTATTTTGGTAATACTCTTTTTTTTTGGTTCCCCACCCGCAAATAAACCCTTCATGCCATAGCCTATCGCTCCCAGCACAATTAATACGCCTAATATCCATGCAAGCCTTTTCAACCAAATCTCTTTAGTAGCTGCTTGCTCTGCCAGCTCTTCATTTAAATCAAATTCCATCAAGTGCCAATTTTACCTGTCACTAAACCTACATTTTCTATTTGTAGTTTGGTGACTAAATCAATCACACCTACTACACCAGCATAAGGAGCGCTCGCATCACCTTTTATCATTACCGAAAATTCTGGATCCTTCATTTTAGCCGCATACAACTGAGACTCTAACTCTGGTATGCTCACCCCAACCCCATTTACTAAAATGGCACCACCTGCCTGCACTTGTACAATTTTTACATCATGCTTTTCACCGCTTGGTTTGTTAGAAGGTTTGGGTAAGTTCATGGTTAAACCTTGCACACCAGCTGTCGTCATTAAAATAAAAATAACTAGCAGCACATAAGCCAAATCTAGCATTGGAGTGATGTTGATAGTGTCATAAGGTTGCGCATCGTTTTGTACTTGCATCTATTCCACCTGCTTCTTAGTGACCAAACCAACTTCGGTAATATCTAACTTTTTGCAAATACCTAACACTTCAGAAACTTTATCAAAATTAGCTGTGGCATCAGCTTTTAAAACTACAGGCAGTTCGGGGTTACCGGCCTTATAATCCGCTAGCCTTTGCTCCAAACTTGCCATATCTACTGGATAAGCGTCTAAATAAACACTGCCATCGCTAGTTATGGTAATTGCGCGCATTTGCGGTTTAGCTAAGGCTGCCGAATTAACTGTATGCGGCGTATCTACCTTTACGCCTTGAACTGAGGCTGTCGTCATTATGATAAAAATGACCAGCAACACATAAGCTAAATCCAGCATCGGCGTAATGTTAATCTCGTCGTATAACTGGTTCTCTTCTTTGACGCCTTCTGACATTGCTGCCTTTCATACACTTATGAGTTAAGATTATTCTTTGCCAAATAATTCGGCCGAACGTGTCACAAATTCATCTACAAAAATTTGCATGGCTATGGTTATAGTCTTAATACGACTAGCTAAATAGTTGTAACCGAATAAGGCTGGAATCGCCACCGCAAGGCCAGCCACGGTGGCCAGCAATGCTGCCGCAATACCAGGTGCAATGGCATTCACGTTCACATCACCTGCCGCGGCAATGGCAGCAAACGTAATCATTACGCCGACTACTGTTCCCAACAAGCCCAAGAAAGGGCCGCCTGAAATAGCTATAGTTAAAAGTACCATTCCAGCATTTTGTTTTTGCGTTTCACGAACTAAATCAGCATCAATCGCGGCTTTGATGGCGTCCATGGAAGCGCCGCTCAAAGAAAGTTTTTGTTCAGGGTGTTGTCGTTTTTTAATCTCGCGTAAGCCTGCTAGATACAACTTAAATAAGGTAGAGTTTGGATAGCTTGCACCTATATCTAACGTTAAAAGATCATCACTATTGGTTTTTTGAAATCGCGCTAAAAACTTCTTATTATCTTTATCTGTTTTAGAAACTAGCATGGCTTTTTGCAGCATTACCCAAATACTAATTACAAACATCACTGCTAAAATTCCAATCACAATTTTTGCATCAACCGTCAGGCTGTTGATTAAAATACCAATATAATTTGCCTCGCCGCCTTCATCATTACCTTCATCATCAGCGGCAGATAAAGTTAGCAATTTACTTTCTGCTCCTTGGTTGGCTGCTACCAATGCCAACATACTGGGTCTGCGCGCCACACTGGCAATCTCCATTTCATCCATATCACCTGTAAAGCCTTCGCCGATGCTTATCTCATCTGCCACCTCTGTCACAGGCACGTCGCCACTAGCGACTGCAACCCCATTAATATAAATATTGGCTTTGCCGCCTTCCAAAGTAAATGCTACGTGTTGCCAAGCACCTCCTTTTAACTCACCCCCCGCCACACTAGCCTCACCAAAATTTAGCGTTAGCTTTTCTGACGCAATAGCAAGTGAAACAGAGCCTTGCATATACAAATTTGCGGTTTGTGGCAAGCTGGCTGGTTTAATCCAAGCAGACCATGTATAGCCAGTAATTGCGCTAATATTGGTAGCAGGATTACTAGAAAGTAGAATTGGTTTTGCCGCAAAGGTAACGCTTTCTCCTAAAAGTCCTGCTTTTTGTGCAAGCACTTCCCCTGTAGCGACCACGCTACTATTAGCA
Organism: Methylotenera sp.; assembly: GCA_041687795.1. GTDB lineage: Bacteria > Pseudomonadota > Gammaproteobacteria > Burkholderiales > Methylophilaceae > Methylotenera. Next base: position 7,881 of record JBDNJL010000043.1, read on the forward strand.
CTGTCGCGCAATAAGCCTGCCTCAGCAAAATGATATGCGGCAACTGTGTTTGCGTCCCATGTGGCTTTTGCGTTGCTAGCGGCGGTTGCATTTTCGTTACCTGTGTACATCCAAATATGCGCTTCTTTTTCAGCAGGGTCTATTTTAGGAAGCTGTATCCACACAATGGCAAGCTCGTTGACAGAATCAAATTTTTCAATGTAATAATTGAGCTCCGTTTTTTCATCTGCCGCAATAAAACGCAAATCTGAGCCGTCTATTTTGGCATTGATAAAATCAAAATTACCAGAGTGTAAACGAATAGCCACTGGCACTTGGGTTAGTGTTTCAGTAATCCCTTGTGTATTAACGCTAATTTTAGCGCTGGAATCCCAATCTTTGTTCCAAGCCGCATTTGCCATCAAAGGGGAGGAGCAAATACAAACCATGAAATAAACCAAAATATTAGATTTTAATGTGCTAGAAAGGAAAGCTGCGCGCATAAATACAATCACGTTCGTATTAAATATTAGAAAGGATGTATTTTAGAGTTTGAATGTTGCAAAGAGATTAAAATTAGATGACATTTTAATAGTCCATAACTACTGTTGCTTGTCATAGTATTGTCATATTCACAGTGCATTAGGATAATGCACTGTGAATGTTTGATTGAATATTTGCATTTAGCCAAATGGTTAAAGGCAGCAACCTAATCTTAGCAACGGGCCAATTTAATTGCCGATACCCATGATTTCAACAGAAATGATTGAAGGCAACGACGGTTTGGTGAATGCTTGAGTTGTGCTTTGAGCAACGCTTCTTGCCACATCTTGCACCGCAGAATTAGTTGCGTCTGGCGATAACACATTGGCTGCACCCACCACACCTACTGCCGCTGCCAGCGGCACACCTTGCGAAGCACCAGCGACTGAAATATTATCTGTACCAATCACTTGTAATGCTTGCACTAAAAAGTCACCAGCTTCAATACCGGCTTCACCTGCATTTAGTATGCCGCGCGGCGCAATCAATGCAACACCACCTTTGTCGGGCGCCTGCAAAGGTCCATTAGGGCCATCAGGATCATAGCTTTGTGCTCGAATACCGCTACCAGCTGCCACCCCACGCACCTCTACCGTGGTGTTACCATCTACATCGGTGCTTACAATTCGCTCGGGTACTGACGTTGCAGTTTTAGAGCCACGCCCCGCGTCAATATCGCCGTTATTCACCCATACGGTAATATCGCTACCGAATTGAGTGATGACTTTTGATTGATTCACCTCAAAGCCTTCATCGGAAAAAGCGCGGATGGCGCCACCTTGTTCGGTAATAATACCAATATCTGTTTTAGTACCGCCGCCTGGCACTCCTGCATTAATTAAACCACCTGGAGCGACTAAATCTATACTACCGTTGGTTGTAGTCCTAATTTTACTATTAAACAATAAAATATCACCGTTGTAACTTTGTTCTGAGGGTAAAGGCGCTGGGAATAACAAGGCAATTGCATTATCGCCGCGTGCATTATTATTAGTGTCTTTAAAAGTTTCACCCGATGCCAGTAGCTCGCTTGATAAATGATGTTGGGTAAATATAGTTTTTGCTTCTGCAGATGACGCATTAAATTGGCTAAAAGCATCAGCATCGTTTAGTACATTATTGTCGCCCAATAGTCTGCGCATGTAAGCAGTAAGTGCTTTTGCAGTTCCCGCACGATAAGCAGCTAAGGCACTCGCATTAGCCTGAATACTAGCTGGACCTGCGCCGTTAGGGCTTATGTAGGTAGCAATATAGGCCTCTGTATTTGCACCTTTTTCACCCAAGCCTGCCTGCAACGTGATATTGGCGCTATCGCGTTGCAAAGCAGGGTTGTTAGCATTACCTATGGTGCTTACACCTTTACTTTGGCCAAGGTCAATATTTCGCCCCCCCACTATCAGTAACTCGCCCGAGCCAGCAACAGTAATGCCTGCTGCTTGTGAAGTGCCGTATATCACGTCATTGCCCGCTTTAATCAAAGTAATATCATTGCTATTGACGTGTTGAATAGTGGCATTTAAATCTTTAATATCTTTGCCCGCAACAATGTTGGCAGACTTTGGTAGGGTAATTGTTGGTTCTGCTGGTACGGTGAGGCTATTTTTAATTGACCCTGTTTGCGCAATAATATTCACGGGTGAGCTATTGCCTAAATGAACAGGTACAACTGCGCTACTATTGATTATGTCGATAAGCTTAGTGCTTGCATTATTAGGATCTCTAATTGGACTCAGCGGGGTTGGAATCAACTTAATATCAGCATCAGACATACGCATATCCCCAAGCCGAATATCATTAGCCGCCAATAAATTTAAATCACCTGTTATAGAGGGTAATAAATTGATTTTACCCATTTCTATATCGCCACCAAATGCTAATACATTTAAACGCGCTGGGAAATAATTTAGTGCTTCTTTAGTGTTAGAAAGTGACGACAAGCCTGGCACTCTTGCTGCTGTAATTTCATTTTCGGTATTCAGTCCAAACTGGGCATTACCTGCCACGCTAATTACATTGACTTTAGCATCTGTGCCATAAGTATTAAAAAATGCACTATTGCCCGCGATATCGAAAGAGCTACTATTCGAAGTAGCTTGTGTCCACAAAGTAGGATTTAGTACCGTTTCAATATAAATATTTTTTGCCGCTGTCACCTCAAAGTTAGCGTCTTGCAAGGCTAGCACAGTACCAAAAGTAGCCTGTTTTTGAATAGACCCTCCACTATTAATCGCACCATCGCCTTTAGCCACAAAATAGACACCATTGTTAATATCGCCACCTGTGCGAATATTTAAATCGCCGCCGCCGTTGATGATATTGCCTGTTGCAAGTATGGCAGGTGTACCTGGTGTATCAAAATTATCAAAGCGCGCGCTAGTAGGCAGTGAGGCAGAGAAATTACTTATACTGCCACCCGCTTCAATATTTACATCACCGCCACCAAAAGTAGCCAAGCTTTGTCTAAACAAGTCGGGACGCACCCACCAAGTAGTGTCTTTATTAGTAGAACCGCCGCCTTGACGAAACAGCCAGTTATTAATCAATTGGCGACCAGTTGCTGGTTCTCTACCTTCAATATTGCCTTGTACTTGAATGTTAATATCGCCACCATCTGTTAAATAAAGTGGCCTCTTAGATGATGTTGGTGCTTCAAAACCAGTAAGTGCCTCGGCATTGCGGCCTGCCGTATAAATAACAGTGGGTCTACGTGTTGTATTGCCCGAGCCCATCACCAAGTTGCCACCTGTGGCAATATTAATGTCGCCAGTGCCTGTGCGTACACTTTTCGCATCTAATGGAAACGTGGCATTAGCAAAGGTTAGGTTTCCAGTGCCACTTTGCGTTAAGTTTAGATTGGCACTATTAAAATCTGCGCCTGCTACCAAATTGTAGTGCCATGCTTCTATTCCTTGCGCCACGCCAGTGGTAAAATTAGCATTACTAAAGCCGTCGCTTAAGCTACCGTTAAACCCTAAATTACCTGCAGCCCGTAGCGTAAGCACCCCAGCCAATAGTGATTGGTTGTCCATATTTAAGCCAGTTTGCAATTGAGCGCCATCTATTACACCTACGCCAGAAGTTGCATCGAAACGCCAGTCATGTAGGCTCCAATCCGTCGCAACTGTATCCGTCGCAACTGTCAAATTCCCTGTGGTATTGCGTACTTCAACCCCTGGCACAATCCTAAACACTAAATCCTCTAATTTACCCAAACGCGACAGTCCTTTACTGGCGTCAGTCAAAGCACTCACCATAAAGCCTTCTGCCTCTTTATAAAATCCTGTAGGTGCGGTTTTAGACTGATCAGCTAAGGTAATACTAGTGCGGTTATAAAGCCTAAAACCTTCTGCCTGAACTTTATCTGCTCCTGTGATGTTTGTAGCCACTTGTGTAATATTGATGTCATTATTGTCGATGCTTCTAGGCGCGCGTAACATTACTTTGCCGCCTTTAGCATCAGCACCACCACTTACATTAATGTTTGAACCCGCTTTTAAATCAAGACTGCCTTGAAGCGTGCTAATTTTAACTGTGCCACCCTCTGAACCTGCTTGTGTACTATTAGCTTTTAAATTAGCAGTAGAGGCTAGCGTGACATCGTTTTTAGCATATATTTTAATACTGCCGTCTTTTGCGCCACTTGAATCTATTGTGCCAGTCACATTCAAGTCACCGCTGTCTGTGCTTAGAATGACGTTTTTAGCTGTGATTGCGTCATTGCCGCTGCCAGTAATGACAGCATCGCCCTGACGTAGCCTATATTGGCGTAATTCAGTAAAGCCTGCTGCTTGTTTATTAGTGGCAGAAACGTCAGCAACTGCCGTATTGGCTAGCTTATCTGCATCTACCATAAAGCGACCGCCTTTACCTAAGTTACCCTTAGCGTCAGCACTTGCGTCGCCTTTAATTTCGCCTTGAATATTTGCGCTTCCTGTGCCGCTTGCATTAGTAGCAGCAATTTTAACCGTACCTGCACTTGCGCCGTTGGCGCCAGTCACATTCACTACCGCGCCTGTATCAATATTGACATTACCTGAGCTTGATTGCAAAATCACTGTGCCTGCTGGGCTTGATTTGCTTTGGTTGTAAAATGTTGCAGAAGCTGATTTTGCGCTGACATTTGCGCCTGACAATAGATTTAAATCGTTATTAGCTTTTAAAGTCACATCCCCGGCGGCAAAATCAAGTTGATTTGCAATATTAAGGATGCTCGCCTCAATTTTGACTTTAGCCCCCAAGCCTGATGCGTTTAGCACAACTGGATCGCTTGATAATGGCAATGCTTTTGAATTTAAAATGCCATTACTGGTGATTGTAGCTTGTGTGCCAGTATCTGCCGTGATGCGATTAGCCGTGATAGTGGTTTCGGCCACATTAAAAGTGGCTTCTGCCTGTCGACTTAAACGTAATTCATTGGCTTCAATATTAATTTTAGTAAAGCCATCAAGCTTGGTTTTACCTGCGTCTAAATTAATATTGCTCGCTTCTTTGCCTTGCAATAGCACATTGCTGGCAATGATGTTCAACTGACTGTTGTTTGCAGTTGCGACATTTTCAAAAATAGCGCCGGCGTTATTAGCAAGCACAAAGTTTTTGGCCGTAATTGTCACAGTATTATTTTCATTCTCACGCCCAGCAATACCAGCTGCATTAATACTTAAATCTAAATCTTTATTACCAAAATTCACTGCGCCGTAAACATCCACATTGCTATAGCTGTTCAAACCAAAGCGACTTAAATTGCCTAAGCCAGTTAACACACTATTATTAATGGCTAAACCAGGTAATGTGCTTGGCGCATTACCCAATAAAATACGGTTTGCACCAAAGGTAGCAGAGCCGCCGCTAGCCACTTGCACATTGCCGCTAAGCTTGGCGTCATTAGTCGCATCTAATACTAAGGATTTTGCTGCAAAAATGGCACTTCCTGCTTCTATATTTAATTCGCCACTTGTGGCGCTCGCATCAGCACCTGTTCGGTTGAACTTAATATCGTTAATGGAAGAAACCGCCAGCAAAGCACCCTCGCCAGAAGCTTCTATATTCACTTTTTGACTGCTGGTGGATGGCGCATTACTATTAATGACGGCGCCTGTTTTTACTGTCACATGATTTTGGGCTGTTGCAATTAATTCACTCACAGTCAGTGCATTGTTTGCATCATTTGCAATAGTCACTGAGTTTGCGCCAGTAATAATTGTACTATTTTCACCTACACTTACTCGGGTACCGCCTAGCAATAGGCTTTCCGCATTCAACTTATTTAAACCGCTGGCAGTGAGCTGTAAGGTGCCATCTGCAGGGCCAATACTGCTCACTACACGAATATCTGTGGAATTAATATCTACAATAGCACCGCGCCCATCTTTATTTTTGTTAGCAGTCACTTGCGTATCTATATTAAGATTTTCTGAGGCATTAAGTATTAACTTCCCTACATCTTGCGGCAAACGCTGCAAAACACCATTTGTATTTTCAACATCACCAAAATACCGGCTTGCACTGGTAATAATATATTCTGAAGGCGATTTTGAAACGGCGCCTTTAACTGGCCTAAGTACATCGCCAGACACCACTCTGAAAGTAGACCAATCTGCATCCCGTGAATTAACCCCTAATTGATTGCGGTAGCCAGTAGATAAGATAGAACCATCGACCTGCTTAGCCGTTTGCGTAGGCAACAAAGTACTGCCTTTAACGCCAGCCTCCACCAAAAAAGCGCCTGGCATCAAAGCGTAGCGCGCTGGCAACAAAGTATAATTACCTGCCACCAAACCATTTCCGCCGCTTAAATATACAGTGTCACCTGGTTTTATAGCTGCAGAACTTGCCTCATAAATGGCATCATTAGGTGCATAACTATTGCCTAGCGACGGCAGTACTGCAAAGGTATTTGCGCGCGCTAAAATATCATTTGAGCCACCAATACCCGGCACCCATTCGTAGGCAAACATATCGCCACCGCTGGATAAATCTAATTTTGCACCTGCCTTTAAATCAATACTTTTTGAAGTCAGGTTAATTGCTTTCTCAGGCAAATTGTCTAGCTTAGTACCTGTAGCATTATTAAAGCGCTGACCGCCTAAAGTAGTAGTGTTAAGCGGTATCAACTGGTTATCTGCTGAAACGGAAGTGAGGCTATTAGCCCCTAAAGTCAGCTTTTCTTTTGCATTAAGATTAATTTCACCAAATGCAGCACGTAGGCTACCATTTTGTTCAATATTATCTGCTGTCACATTAAGTACTCCTGCAGCGGAAAGTACTGGTTTGGAGGCATTTGCACTTTGATTAATAGTAATTGTACTATTTACGCCAGTTGCTTCTAAACTAAGTGTTGTGGCTGTATTGGGGTATATTTGGCGTGCAGTGAGCACCAATGCATTGGTCGCCAACAGTCCACCAAAGCCGTTAATATCCAAGCTTGAATTAATCGTGGTTTTATCTACATCTCCAATGGCCACTTTACCCACTATGTTCAGCCAGTCAGTATTCACGGTCAAGTTGCCGTTGCCTTTTATCAAACTCGTTGCTGCTAATGCAGCTTCTCGATTATTTAGTTGTAAATAGTCAGCTTTGATGCTGGCGTTACCGTTATCTTTAACCGTAATTAACGGGGTTTCTAAGGTGAGGTTACGCGGCACTTTAAAATTTAAGCCAGACTCAAGCGCTATGCGGTCTTCACCAATCTGGGCTGGTAGCGCTATGCCTTCATCACTAATTCGGGGTGATCTAGATAATTTAGATTTAATCGTAACATTGTCAAAGCCTGCTTGTTCAATTTGTTTGGCTGAAATTTGTCCTTTACCTACCAAATTAACTGCCAAAGCCGCACCCGCAGTTTGTGTAGTTGCTAGCTCAGTTTTTTCTTGCGTAATAGTAAACACTCTGCCTACATCTGGGTAAGGTGGAATTTGTCCCGAGATATCAGGCGAACCTGTCATGCCAAGCGCTAAACTTCCTTTGCGGCCAGTACCTGTTGCACCGGCTTGCATGTCACCGTCTATTAGCAAACCATCACGCGCGGCTAATGTAATTCTGCCAGCATCGCCATGCAGCATTTCGCGCTTGATGCCAGTTACAAATGTTGTGTCGCGCAGGCCATTGGCCGCACTTACATCCAGTGTGCTGCCATTTTTAACAATGACCGCACCTTTGGTAGCGGTAATATCAATATTGCCTGCGTTTAAAAGCTCTGCACGAATTATGTTAGAAGATGCACTTGGCAGAAGGCGATAAACGCCGTTAGTGCTTAAGCTGGCATTTTCACCAACAAAAATGCCTTGCGTACCATCGTAAGGTGTTTTGTCTAAAGTGTCGCCCGTCACTTGGATAGAGATGCTGCCTGCGGGGGCTGCAATATCCCCCAGTACATGAATTTGGTTGGGCGATTGTAAAGAAAAATTACCACCTACATCCATATTTACACTGGTATTTTCTTTGAGCACTAATTGACTTGTCGTCTGATCTTCATCCGCAGCAATCAATGTCAATGATGCTGCTTGACGTTTAGCATTAGGCAGTAAAAACGGGGTGGCAACCTTATCCATCGCAGAACCACTAGATGCGGTAACATTGTTTGGTTGTAAATTCCAGCTTAACATGCGCGGTGTAATATTCACTTGCGAACCATCACCGATGGTAACAGACTCGCCCAACGCGAACGATCTTACACTGTAAGCAGAAAAGCCTCCTTGCGAGAAAAAGTCAGCGCTTAAATTAAAATAGTCGGGTTTTGCTTGGCCAGCAATTTGGACTAAATTATCAGTCAGAATACTTAGCTCACCAAACTTCTGCGTGTTGCCTGGTGTAACTGGCTCACCAAAGCCATAAGCTAACAGCTTGCTACCTTGGCCTAAGCTCTTATCGTCTAAACGCAGCGTCATATTTCCTGCTTGGCCTGTATGCAACTCACCTGCTCTGTCTAGCCAAGCACCCGCTGAAGCGTCTAATACCGCATTTTTACCTAATACAATTGGGATAACTCCTGTGGCTGTAATGTTACCGCCGTTGATGGCAATAGGCACTTGAGCTGCATTGGTAACGCCGGGTTTATCGTTTACAAATAAGCCTGCCGTGCTAATTTTAACGTTATCCGCTACCGTTACGCCGCCAATATCAAGCGAGCTTCCAGGTGCACTTATGTTGGCATTGATTTTGCCAGAAATAGTCAGAGATCCATTAGGATCAACCACTAAAGGAGTATCTACTTGCCCAGCAATAGTTATGCGGTTAAAGCCATTCTTTAAAAAGTCGGTATTAATTTTTCTTAAACCAGCTTCTATAAAAGCCGTCTCTGCATTAAAGTTATCTGCCAATAAATCTCGTGAAGCAGAGGTAATAATACCATTCACATTAATTGCACCACCCAGTGGAATATCGCCAGCATCGCGCTGGCGTTGGCCGGTTTGCGTATTGGCTAATACGGTTGCCTCTAATACAGCAAAACCGCCCTTTATTTCACCTGCATTGGCGCCGTCTTTATAACTGGCTTGTACCCTGCTACCTGTTGAAATGGTGCCAGACTTAGCTGTTGGGTTACCGCTATTGCCCCAACCAACCGTTCCACTACTAGCTAAATCCCAAACTCGTGTCACACCCCATTTTTTATCAGTCACCTTGTAAGAATCGGCTAAAACGGGTACTGCTGCATTAGGGTCTATATCTGAAATATTAATTAATGTGCCGTTAACATTCAATTTTGATTCTATAAGAGTACCTGCTTCATAAGTAACAGAACCTCCAGAAACATCAATGGTAGCACCAGCGCGGGCAATGGTTTGCTTACTGCTCAAACTCACTTTACCACCATCAGTTAGCTTCTCGGCTACCGTTCTACCTTTCAAATCTATAAAAGGTTGAGTATCAGTTAGTTGAGTATTTTTACGTGCATCTATAAATACAGTTTTTCTAAATATATCGGTGCCACGTAATAAGGGTACATTTTTAAGTTGATCTGAAAACAACTGCACTTCTAACTGATTACGCGACATCGGCGCTATGGCATCTACACCGGAAACATCTATCAACGCATTGCTGCCAATATAAATTCTGTCTTCAGTCAACGGGGTAACTTCTTCCGTTGGTACAAAGCCAGTGGTTTTGATATTGACATCTCCACCTTTAGCAATAATTTTGCCATCTATATCCACCACCACACCTTCAATATCAATGCGTGATTTTTTAAAAACTTGTATAGCCGAGACCTCTTCTTTGTCTTGCAACTCTGGACGCACCTCTGTCACACTATCTTTTCCGATGGTCACTTTACCGCCACGACCCACTAAATAAGTGGGATTTGTAGAATCAGCATTGGTAAAAATAATGCTATCGCGCGCGAGCAGTCGCACCGAGCCATTCGCCCGTACCGAAGTGCTGGCAGAAATCGTGCCTAGCTGATTGACAGCCAAACCCACTAACGTCACACTTCCACGGTCAGCAATAATGCTCCCCAAATTAGTGGCTGTGCCCCCAGCATCCACTTCTACAATAATACCAGCCGGATCGTTAGATGATTGCAGATAAGCTTTTTTTCCAGCCGCTAAAATAGTTTGGCCTTCAGGTGTATTAATAATGCCTTTATTGGCGACTTCTGGCGCAAGTAACATAACACGGCCACCAGTTGCGGCGTTTAATACTGCGCCCTGTTCTACGTAGACCATGCCAGAGCCTTCAGTACCAAACACTGGAAGTGAAGGTGCAGACAAAAGCCCTTCATTAAACAAGTTATCGGTAATATCGAGGGTACTAGCATAAAGCGACCCCACATTGATTTGCGCTCCGTTGCCAAAAATAATGCCATTTTGATTAATCAAATAAACATTACCATCGGCCTTAATATTGCCATTGATCAAGCTTGGGCGTATATCATGAATTCGGTTGAGCACAGACCAGCTTCGGTTACCTTGTTGATCAAAACGCAACAGTTCGCCCTGATTTAAATTCAGCTTATTCCATTCAATAATGGCTTTGGGCAGGTTTTGTCGAATTGTCATACTATGCATGGTGGTGTTGGCAATAGCGGCACCCGTCATACTTTTAACATCCAAATCCTTCGGTGCCGCATCGGCCCAAACTAATGTGGTTGCAGTAGAAGCTATGCTGGCAACGATTATTTTTTTAGCAAAACGCTTCGCTTTACGCATTTTATTTCCATTACTTTTGCGTCCATGGTTTTTAGCCAGTTCTGATACAGGCACATAAATGCCCAATACTTTGCTAAACACTAATTTAAATAATCCGTTATTCATGTAACTCTCCTATTACCCTTATTTGTCCATGCATATTGCAGAGCGAATTAATTGCAAATCATCACCAATCGTAACCCACTCTAAAATGCAAACGGTTATCACCGTCTTTCACTTCACCTGCCGTGCGCATCACTTTTGCGTAATCTAAATTGGCATATAAGCCTTTTACCATGCGCATCTTCATACCTACGCCAGCAGAAATTAAATCAAAACTATTGATTTGCCCTGGCAACGATTCTTGTACCCTTACGTAGCCAGCGTCCACAAACATAAAGGCATATATATTTTTAATGGTCTCGTTGAACGTTTTGTTTTTCGTAAATTTGGCAAAAGGCGGTGTGCGTAGCTCCATTGAGCCAAAAATACCGTCATCTCCCAACGAGTTAGATTCTAAATAGCCACGCACCGAATCAACTCCTCCTACCGTAAATTGTTCAACACCTATCAGTGGCCCACTTGCAAGCTGCCCAGATAATCTTGCTTGCAAAGCCCAATCATTGGGCAACTTTTGCAAATGTTTTACATCCGATTTTAAATAAGCATAATTTGCCTCTGCTAAAAAACGCTTATCCCTGAACTGTGCTTCATCATTGCCCAAACCGCGTGTCGAAAAATTTAAAGTCAAGTTTACTTGGGTTTGAAATTTTTCCGCCTGATAGGTCCCGTCATAACCCGCCACAAACGCGGTATATGCAATAGGTGTTTTAAAACCATCGGCACCAATTAAAAGCACGCTTTCATCAAAATCTTTATAATCAATGCCCGCTGTTACTGTGTGGTAATACTTTTCCACAAGAGGCAAGGGGTGAATATAGCGTGCACCTACAATTTGGCCACGCCCTAACACGTTTACATCGCCCACTGCCGCAATATCACTATCGGATAGCACGCCATACATAGCAAAGTAATCCCCATTTAAGCGCGGGATCAAATAAGTACCTGATAGTACTTTTACTTCGCTGGTGTTTTCGGGCGATACCTGAAAACTTAAACTCACACTATGGTCTTGTTGCCATAAATTCTCATAACGCAAACTACCGTTCAAGCGTGTTTTAGTCGTGTTAGGTGCGTAACGGTCGTTAAGCTCTAGATTTCCATGCAAGGGTAGTTGGTCTTGCACTTTTAAATCTACTTCTACCTTACCTGGGGATTTTCCAGGTCGCAATATGGGTGCCACTTGCCGATTAGCGCCACGGTTCACTGTGCCTAATTGCTTTTGTACCGTTGGGAAATGCGGCACTTTGCCTTCTTCAAATTCTGCTACACGCTCTTTAATCACAGCCAACGACGAATATTTAGCATCCGTTACACGTAAACGCTCAACGGTGCCTTCTAGTACCGCCAGCTTTACGATTCCTTTACTCACTTCCTGTTGCGGAATGCTCACTGAGACAGTTAAAAAGCCTGCGTCTTGGTATACTTTCTCTAAAGCTGCACGCGCTTTTTCAACATCATCAATAGTTTTAGTTTCACCCATGTAGTCATAAATAGTTTCTTCTATTTTGTTCTTGGGTAATACTGTGTTGCCATCCACCACATATTCGAACACATCAAAGGTAGGTTTATTTTCTGCTTTTTTAACAAGTACCTCATCGGTTACCGATTGATTGTTTTGCACGGCTAATTCAGCATTGGTAGCAGGTAGAATATTAGCAGCTACATCTACTAATGATTCGAGCGCGGTAGATGGTTCTGAATTAGTCGAGGCTGCAGATACATTAAAACTAAGCCACAATAAAAACCAAAACAAGCCAATTTTATTGGTAGCAACTCTAGTTGTGACAATTTTGCTAATAACAATTTTTTGCACTTTTTTTCCGTATTTGTTTTTTTGCATTATTTATTTAAACCACTAAATACTTTGCCTCACTAATGTGGCATTACTGTGAACTCAAGCTATTTCATTTCAACTAGATTGTTGAGTACAAAAACTAAACGTTACATAGCACAAAAACATGCCCCCTTGTGAGGGGCATGTTTACATCGTTTAATCTAACTTATTGTTAGGTATTAAAGCGATTACTGAGTCATTTGTGATGGACGACAGTTGTTACCTAATTTAGTACCTTTTGCTACTACTGCCTCATTGAATGCTGGCAATGGTACTGCAGCTGCATCGACTCCAGTAAAGCCTGGGTTGTTTGGTGTTGCAGTGTTATCTGCACTTAAACAGCTTGAACCAGCCAGTGGGCTTATTGAAATACCACGTGGTGTGTTAGTACAATTCGCTGGGTTGCCTAAGGTAGCAGAAATAGCTGGAATTAAAAGCGCACCAAATGTATCAGCAGTATTAGCAACAAAACTACGCAACTCCATCACAAAGCGGTAATCACCCGATACTGAGCTATTACGTGCTGTATAAAAAGGTGACGTTGCTAGTGGAGTAGGAAGGTTACCTTGAAGACTACCTGCCTCTGGATGCACACCATCTAATTTAACAAAACGGTATTGTGCACTTCCTGCTGATGTTTCTATGCGCCAATCGTTTTCAGCAGACACTACACCAATTGCAAAGTCACCCGCATTATTAGCCGTAGTTAAAGCTACTTTAACGTTACCTGTACCAGAACCTTCAGTCACTACAAAAGTTGAAGTTGAGTCAGCCACCGTAGCAGGGTTTAGGTTAGCGTTGAAGAAGCCACCAACACAAGGATTGCGCAAAAAGTGGATATTAGATGCGGCTTGACTACCTGATGTATCAACACGACGCGCTAACACAATTCTTTTACCATTACCAGGAGCACCTAAAATTGGACTCCAATCATTTTGGTATGCGCCACCTTGTGAGGCAATAGAAGTGTACTGAGCACTAGTAATGTTAGGTGCATTAAGTGGATCAAAATCTGGGTCAGTAGCGGTATTAATACCTTGCGCAGTTTGTAATGCACGGTATAAATTAGTACTCACAACTACACCAAACGTTTGATCAACAAACGCCTCTGATTCTGTACCTAAACTAGAAACATCACCGCCACCAATCGCTGATGGGAAAGCAGCTGCCTCAACATCAGAATAGCCGCCTGCTGGTTTCTTAGGGCCAAAGTCATACGTGGCATTGGCCGCGTTTGCGCCTGATGCTAGTGTACATGAACGATACACTGGAATTGATACTAGACCTTCTACGTAGTTAGTGGTAGTAGTAGTACAGGCTTGTGCAGGACCACCAGTATTAGCTGCAGTACCTACATAAGAAACACGACCTAATTGTGCATTGACAGTGTGTGGCCTGTAAGCGTTTAGTGAACCGCCATCTATCGTATGGTACATCACGGAAGCTACACCAGCACGGGTACATGAGTAAGCAAAAAAGTTACCAATCGACCCTGGTTTTGGGTTAGCTGAAGGATTAGTAGTAGTGTGGATTGCTATAGTGCCAGCAGTACAACCTAATGCAAAGCCATCATAAATGAGTGATGTTGGTGCAGAAGCACCTGAAATCCAAGTTTGCTGCAAAGTACCTGCTGCACGTGCGGCTTCAATTTGTACTGGTGTTAAAGCAAATGCTTGGCTAGAAGCCAGAGTTGCTGCTACTGACAATAAAATGTGTTTAATTTTCATGATAATTTCCTCTAATTAAATTTAAAATAACCTGACTTTATTAATTTATGATTTTTTCTGTTTAATGATATATATATTATTTTTAACAACACATCCCCAAGTAGGCTTTTTCAAAACCTTGCCTAGCAATGTAGGGGTGTAGATTAAAATATACTAATTAACTAAGCGCGCTTAAACGACGACGGCCAATAAAACCAATTAAACCCAAACCAGCTACCATCATGGCGTAAGTATCTGCCTCTGGAATTGGTGCCACATAGTCAAGTTGTCCAGCGCTACTTAATGTAAATTGAGCAGTTGGATCAAAACTAAATATATTTGTTTGGGCAAAAGCAGTAGAACCACCATATGACACCTGTGATAGGCCCATTGAAGCACCATAAGCGGCTGTAACGTTCGGGCCGTAATTAACAAATTTATTACTGCCAAAAGCAACTCCAGCATAGCCAGTTGAAGAAGTTGAAACTGCTCCGCCATTGCCACTAGGCGCATTTGTTAGATTTTGAAATACTGCAGCGCTAGAACCATTTGCATTAATATAATTATCGAAATTACCAACTGCAGTAACCATTCCACTATTAGTAGCACCGCCAAGAAGCGTAGTCGTTGTAACAAAACCGCGTGAGCCTGGCGCAGGCGCGCCGGTATTATCTGTTGCACTGACTGTCCATCTAACGTTACTAGGATTTGCAGTTGCACTGAACAAACTAAAAGCAGGTGCCCAATCGCCGGCAGCTAAGTTCCAGCTAAAATTATTGTTTGCAAAAAAACCAGACGCTGGTGCATTAGTAGCATTACCCAAAACATTTGGCGCTGCGCTGATATCAGCATAATTAAAACCTAAATCAAATACTGCTGAAATACTGTTGCTAGCGTCTAACATAGTTAAAAACAGAGTACCATTACCAGTAGCACCAGCATTAAATTCAGCTTGCGCTGGTATAGAAGAAACTGCTAAAGCCACTGCAGCTACTAAAACACGTGAGTTGAATTTCATTTGAATATCTCCCAAAAAAATAACAAAATATAAAGTTATCGAAAGTTCACTTGTAAACTGAAGCTAAACTTTTAAAAAACTCTAGAAAATTAGTTGCCGCAATTACCAGTTGAAGATAATTAACCCGTTTCTTCTAACGACGATTGCACTTTAAACGTGAAGTGTTACAGCGTTAAGTTAGTTTTTAGTCTTACTGGACTATGTTTTTTAAA
>JBDNJL010000044.1:0-13765 GCA_041687795.1 Methylotenera sp.
ATGGCTCAAATTAACGTTGCTGAACTATTCAAACTGACTCACCGTAAGCTCAAACTGAAATGGATTGCAGGGCTTAATGGTGGGTCAAACTCACTTACCAGCCAAGCTGTTACCAAGCCATCTTTAGCCTTAATTGGTCATCTTAATTTTGTACACCCAAATCGCGTGCAAGTCATGGGTTGTGCCGAGATGGATTACTTACGTAGTTTAAAACTTGCAGAATCAGAAGCTGCAATAGCGAACTTATACGCTAATAATTTAGCCGCAGTGATTATCTCGAATAACGAAAAAGTTTCAGAAACACTGCTAAGTATAGCCAATGCAAACAACACACCATTATTCACCTCACCACTACCTAGCCCTGCACTGATGGATATGCTAGGCCACATTTTGGCGCAAGCCGTGGCAGATAGCACCAGCCTACACGGCGTATTTATGGAAGTGCAAGGCTTTGGTGCGCTAATTACTGGCGAGGCTGCGATTGGTAAAAGTGAGCTCGCTTTAGAGCTTATTTCACGCGGTCACCGCTTAATTGCAGATGATATTGTAGACTTTTATCGCATTTCACCAGAGCGTATTGAAGGTCGTTGCCCAAGTTTGTTACAAGACTTTTTAGAAGTACGCGGGCTAGGCATTTTGAATATTCGGGCGCTTTTTGGTGATAACTCAGTTAAGCCAACCAAGCCACTAGACCTCATCATCAAGCTTGAAATGGCAGATAAGCAAGCCCCGCAATTACTCGACAGATTAAGCGTAAAACACCAGCGTCAAGAAGTGCTAGGCGTACAAATTCCTAAGTTCAATATTCCAATCGCCGCTGGGCGCAATATTGCTGTGCTGGTTGAAGTCGCAATTCGTAACCATATGCTATTACTGCGCGGTATAAATGCGACTAAACAATTTACACAACGACAACGCCGAGAGATTAAGAAATCTAATTAATTTAGATTAAAACTTAGTGGTTTTATCCTATAGCGTAAAAAAACTTAACGGTTTTTTATAGACACATTTTAGTCATTACTTGCAAACGCATATTCAACCCTATAGTTAATAGAGTTTGCTACCAAACAAAAAACTACATTAAAAAGCATTATTAGTCATAAATTTATGTACACTTAAACCTATGAAACAACTCATTATCGTCACTGGTTTATCAGGATCGGGCAAAAGTATTGCATTGCGAGCATTGGAAGACAGCGGTTATTACTGTATTGATAATTTGCCTGCGACCATGCTACCGAACATTGCAGACCATCTTTTTGGAACGCAACATGAACAAGTAGCCATTAGTATTGATAGCCGCAGCGCGGCAATTGAAACGTTGCCAGCGCATATTGAAGCGCTAAAAGCGCAAAATATTAATACGCAGGTTTTATTTTTAGAGTCTAACGTAGAAACTTTGGTGAAACGTTTTAGTGAAACGCGACGTAAGCACCCGCTTAGCCAGCAAAATATCACACTGGCAGAAAGTATCGCATCCGAACGCGAATTACTTGGTAATTTAGGTAGCCATGGTCATGTCATTGATACCAGCAACTTAAGCGCAAATACCTTGCGTGGCTGGATTAAAGAAGTCGTTTCTACCGAACATGATGGACTGACGTTATTATTTACCTCATTTGGATTTAAGCATGGTATTCCATTAGACGCAGATTTTGTATTTGATGTGCGTTGCCTTCCAAACCCGCATTACGACCCTACTTTGCGACCACTCACAGGCAAAGATTCACCAGTGCAGAAATTTTTGAGCGACCATGAAATCGTGCATGATATGTTAAAAGATATCACGAATTACATAGAAAAATGGCTGCCTTGCTTTGTCATTGATAACCGTAGTTATTTAACGGTTGCAATCGGTTGCACGGGTGGGCAGCATCGCTCAGTTTACTTTGTTGAACAATTAAGCCAATATTTTAAAAAGAAGCAAAAAGTACTAACGCGGCACCGAGAACTACAAATCTAAATGTAGGCTATTAAAACAACAGTAACTGAAACATTAATTAGAGTTGAGAACACAATGATTGGTATTTTAATCATCGCTCACGGCAATTTAGCAGAAAGTTTGAGCGAATGTGCAAAGCACGTTTTAGGTAAAGAACTACAACAATTTGCCTATTTGGCGGTTGAAAAAATTGACGATCCTGCAGGCTTACTTCCAGAGGCTCGTCGCTTAGCCAATACTTTAAATACTGGAGAAGGTGTGCTTGTGTTGTCAGATATGTATGGTGCAACGCCCTGTAATTTGGTCAGTAACCTATTGCAACCAGGGTTAATTGAAGGTGTGGCTGGCGTTAATCTGCCGATGTTAGTACGCGCGATGACTTACCGTCATGAGTCGCTATTAAAGTTGGTAGAGAAAGCTGTAAGCGGTGGGCGCGAAGGTGTATTACATTTTAATCATGAATCTTGTAGCCGTTATGAAGAAGAATAAAGACTAAAAATGATTACTAAAGAACTAGAGATTATTAATAAATTAGGTTTGCATGCTCGTGCATCTACTAAGCTTACGCAAACCGCTAGCAGATTCGCCAGTGATATCTGGATTACGCGCAATGGTCGCCGTGTAAATGCAAAAAGCATTATGGGCGTGATGATGTTAGCGGCAGGTAAAGGTGCATTAGTGACTTTAGATGCTAATGGTGCTGATGAATCTGAAGCACTTGACGCTTTAACCTTGTTAATTAACGACTACTTTGGCGAAAGCGAGTAATGTCTATCAGCTTTAGCATACATGGCGTTGGGGTTTCTGGTGGCATTGCTATCGGGCAAGCGCATCTTGTATCCAACGCGTTGCTTGAGGTAGTGCATTACCAATTACCTAAACATTTAATAGATGATGAAATTGCGCGATTTAACAGCGCAATCGCTATTGTTAAGGCAGATTTAGAACAAATTCGCGGAAGTTTACGCAATAATGGGCCAGCGGAATTAGGCGCTTTTATCGGCACGCATCTAATGATGCTAGCTGATAAATCACTATCTGAAGTTCCAAAATATATCATTAGAAATGAGCAGTGCAATGCTGAGTGGGCTATTAAGTTGCAAATGGACGATATTGTCGAGCAGTTTGAACAAATTGAAGATGAATACCTTCGCGAACGTAAGCAAGATGTTGTGCAAGTGGTTGAGCGGGTTATTAAAGTATTACTTGGTCATTCCAACCAACTCACCGCAAAGCAACAAGCTAGCGCTATTAACCAAGAGCGTAAGCGTATTTTAGTTGCCCACGACATTTCACCCGCAGATGCTATTCAATTTAAGCAGCATCAATTTGGCGCGTTTATTACCGATGTTGGCGGCGTAACTTCGCACACGGCAATTTTAGCGCGTAGCTTGAATATACCATCTATAGTTGCACTACAAAAAGCGCGCGATTTAATTAATGATGGTGAGCTCATTATTGTTGATGGCGATCAAGGTGTAGTGATTGTTAATCCTGATAAAAGTATTTTAACCGAATACAAATTACGCCAAGAACAATGGGAGCTTGAGCAGCAAAAACTACAGCGTATTAAAACTAAAAAAGCCGTTACGATAGACGGCGCAAGTGTAGAGCTACTTGCCAATATTGAAGTGCCTGAAGATGTAGTTGCAGCAAAAGCTGCAGGCGCCGCAGGCATAGGGCTATACCGTACTGAGTTTTTATTTATGAACCGTCGCGAAATGCCTGACGAAGAAGAGCAATTTGTTGCTTACAAAGCTGTGGCTGAAGCGATGAAAGGTTTAGAAGTCACTATTCGCACGCTAGACTTAGGCGCAGATAAACAAATGAATCCAGATAGTGTTGTTAACTGCGCAAACCCTGCTTTGGGTTTGCGCGCGATTCGATTATGTTTATCTGAACCGCAGATTTTTCACACACAATTGCGAGCACTTTTACGCGCCTCGCGTTTTGGTAATATTAAAATATTAATCCCTATGCTTTCAACCTTGGCAGAGTTACGCCAAACCAAACTTTTACTTGAACGTGCAAAGGTAAGCTTACGCAAAGAAAGTATTGCTTTTAATGAACATATTATGCTTGGAGGCATGATAGAAGTCCCTGCTGCTGCAATTAACGCAGAAGCATTTGCTAAAGAATTAGACTTTTTATCCATCGGTACGAATGATTTAATTCAGTACACATTGGCGATTGACCGCACCGATGACACCGTTGCACATCTTTATAATCCATTGCATCCATCGGTTTTGAAACTTATTTTAATGACAATCAAAGCGGGTGATAAATTTGGTAAGAGTGTTTCAGTTTGTGGTGAAATGGCAGGCGATTCAAAGTTGACTAAGCTGTTGATTGGCATGGGTTTAAAACAGCTTTCTATGCATCCGTCACACATTTTAAGCGTAAAACAACGGGTGATTAATAGTCAAATGTCTATTTTGAAAGCTAACGCACGAAAAGTATTGAGTAATGTTGATGTTGAAAAAATTGAACAGCAAGTGGCAAAATTCAACTTAAATTAAACTCAATTCAGCTAAATTTGTTTAAATTCAGAGGACTTAATGCATGACAGTTGAAATATCACCACCAAGTAACGATGACAAAAATATCGCCACCATTACACATCTTGGCGGCACTATTTTTTTATTTTTTCCGGCGCTTATCGTTTGGATTCTAAAAAAAGATGAAAATGCATATTTATCTGATCAAGCTAAAGAGGCACTGAACTTTCAAATTACCGTCATGCTAGCCCAATTTATTGCTGGTATTTTAGTATTTATTTTAATTGGCTTTATATTGATTCCAATTATTTGGCTCGCTAATATTGTTTTATGCATTGTCGCCGCCATCTCAACTAGTAAGGGTGAAACATATCGTTATCCTTTTACGTTACGCTTAATTAACTAATTGCTATTTACTCAATCGGCTTTAATGAATTAACTTAGCAACTTATCTTTAATATTTAAATTCATAACTATTTGATATTGAAGTCGTAAATTTTACGATTTTGCTGTTTTGAGGTAAAAAACTTAACCGTTTGGCTATTTTAGGCAAAAACTTAACCGTTTTTTACAGACACATTTTATAAAACGATTTATTTAACACTTCTATTGGCTTCCATTATGACCTCAACTACACTTTCTAATAATCCACTTTTGTACTTTGCAGGCTTACCTAAATTTCAAGAGGTCAAAGCTGAGCACATTTCACCAGCGGTTGACAACTTACTAAGCGAAGCAAGAACAACTATTGAAACTTTGGTGCAAAGTACAGAAGAAGCTACTTGGGATAGTTTTGTAGCGAAACTTGAAGATATGGAAGAGAAACTATCGCGCGCTTGGTCTCAAGTTGGTCACATGAACGCAGTGGTGAATAACCCAGAATTGCGCGAAGCTTATAACGATAATTTAGCAAAGCTCACTGATTTTTATGCCGACTTAGGTCAAGATGAGCGTCTTTATGCTAAATTTCGCGCTTTGCGCGGAAGTAAAAATTTTGCAAATTTAAGCGTTTCACAAAAGAAAATTGTAGAAAATGAATTACGTGATTTTCAATTAGGCGGTGCAGAACTACCCGCAGAGCAAAAAGTGCGTTTTAAAGAAATTCAAGAAGAGTTATCAAAACTCACTTCTAAATTTGAAGAAAACGTCCTCGACAACACTAACGATTTTTCGCTTTATGTTGAAGATGCAAGCACGCTGACTGGCATACCACAAGACGCGATGCAAGCCGCGCTTGAAGCAGCAAAAACTGACGATAAATTAGGCTTTAAATTTACGCTGCACATTCCTTCTTACTTACCCGTTTTGCAATATGCAGACAACCGCGCACTGCGCGAAACGCTTTATCGCGCATATGCCACCCGAGCGTCAGAGTTTGGTAAACTTGATAAAGAAGGCAATATTAAGTGGGATAACACGCCGCTAATTGCGCAAATTTTAACGCTACGTCGTGAATCTGCAAAATTACTTGGTTTTGCCAACTTTGCAGAACTTTCAGTAGCAACAAAAATGGCACAATCTGCCGAAAAAGTGAATAGTTTTTTGCAAGATTTAGCTGAAAAAGCTAAACCTTACGCCGCAAAAGATTTGACTGAGCTTGAAGCATATGCCACAAAATTAGGCATAACAGATATGCAAGCATGGGATGTTGCTTACATTTCTGAAAAACTGCGCGAAGACAAATACGCTTTTTCTGATCAAGAAATAAAACAATACTTTCCTGAAAATAAAGTACTGGCTGGTTTATTTAAAGTAGTGGAAACCATATTTGGCGTGCATGTTACAAAATCGCAAGCTTCGCTTTGGCATGAACATGCCAGTTTTTACGATATTAAAAGCCGCTCTGGCGAATTAGTAGGGCAATTTTATTTAGATTTGTACGCACGCAACAATAAACGCGGTGGCGCTTGGATGGACGAAGCCATTACGCGCCGAAAAGTGAATGGCAAGCTCACCACACCTGTGGCTTATTTAACCTGTAATTTCTCGGCACCTCTTGGCGGTAAGCCAGCACTATTTACCCATGATGAGGTGCTGACCATGTTCCACGAGTTTGGCCATGGCTTACACCACATGTTGACTAAAGTAGATGATTACGGCGTTTCTGGTATTAAAGGTGTAGAGTGGGATGCGGTAGAACTACCGAGCCAGTTGATGGAAAATTTTTGCTGGGAGTGGGAAGTTTTGCGACACATGACAGAGCATGTTGAAACTGGCGCGGAGTTACCACGCGCGCTGTTTGACAAAATGATTGCCGCGAAAAACTTTCAAGCTGGCATGCAAACGGTGCGTCAAATTGAGTTTTCACTCTTTGATATGCGCTTACATAGCGAATTTGATACTTATGATAGTCACACCGCGCTTAATTTAATTGAGCAAGTGCGTGATGAAGTCGCAGTAGTGCGCCCGCCCAAATGGAATCGTTTTCCAAACAATTTTACTCATGTGTTTGCAGGCGGTTACGCAGCAGGCTATTACAGTTATAAATGGGCTGAAGTGTTATCTGCCGATGCCTACAGTATGTTTGAGGAAGATGGCGTGCTATCCAACGCAACAGGACAACGTTATTGGCAAGAAATTTTAGCGCAAGGTGGTTCACGCACCGCGCTAGAATCATTCACCGCGTTTCGCGGTCGTGAGCCGAGCATAGATGCTTTATTACGCCATAATGGCATGAGCCACTAAGGGTATGGATTTTAATCTAGAGTCTTTTAATTCAGGGTCTTCTAAAGTTGCCACCTGGAATGTCAACTCACTCAATGTGCGCTTACCGCACGTACTGGATTGGCTGAAAGAAAATCCAATTGATGTGCTTTGTTTGCAAGAAACAAAACAAGAAGACAGTAAATTTCCATATGAAGCACTGCTTGAAGCTGGCTATCAAGCCATTCATATTGGCCAGAAAACCTATAATGGCGTAGCGATTTTAAGCCGTCGCGCCATGACGAACGTGCAGCGTAATATTCCCAATTTTGTAGACGACCAGCAGCGCGTGATTGCAGCAGATATTAACGGCATAAGGATAGTGTGCGCTTACATTCCGAATGGTCAAGCTGTGGATTCTGACAAGTATCAATACAAATTACGTTGGCTAAAAGCTCTGACTGCGTGGTTAAAAACTGAGTTAATCGCGCATCCAAATTTAGTTTTACTAGGCGACTACAATATTGCGCCTGAAGACCAAGATTGCCATGACCCTGCTGCTTGGATTGGGCAAGTTTTGGTGTCACCACTCGAACGCGAGGCCTTTAAAGCCTTGCAAGCTTTGGGCTTACACGATAGCTTTAGGCTATTCGAACAGCCACCGAAAAGTTTTAGTTGGTGGGATTACCGCATGATGGGCTTTAGGCGAAATTTTGGCATGCGCATTGACCATATTTTGGTCAGCGATGCGCTTCAATCAAAATGCGTTGCAGCACATATTGATAAGATTCCGCGCAAGTTGGAGCGTCCATCCGACCATACACCTGTAGTATTGGAAATGAGCTTTTAGGGCTCAATAAACTAAAAAATGTGTCTGTAAAAAATGGTTAAGTTTTTTTATATTTAAACAGCAAAAGGGTTAAGTTTTACTTAATCTTAATTCCCAACTGCTTAAGCTTACGATATAAATGTGTACGCTCTAAGCCTGCAACTTCTGCCAATTTACTCATATTATTACCTGCAGATACTAGATGATGCATAAAGTACAAACGCTCAAAATCATCACGCGCTTCGCGTAAGGGTTGCGCTAAATTCGGCATAGCTTGCTGAGTTGAGGCTTGGAAATCAGTAGAGTTAAAAGCACTTGATGGCATTTTATTTTGCGACATTTCATTACTAACGTTTGAGCCAGCAGCGCTAAATTGATGCATGACGCGGCTAACATCTTCTAAGGTAATTTTATCGCCCAAACTGGTTTGAATTAAATTACGAATAACCGCGTCCAGTTGTGCTAAATTACCTGGCCACTGTGCATTCCGAAGTGCGTTTAAAGCCGCCACATCAAACTCGCGATATTGTATGTCGCTTTGCTCAAACTGTAAGTTCGCCATCGCTAAAGCGAGTTCTGGAATATCTTCTTTATGCTCGTTTAACGCAGGCACACGAAGCGATACGGCAGACAGCATTTGTAGTAAATTATAATCAAATAAATCTTCAGTTTGCAGTTTTGGCAAATCTTGACTGGTAGCACACACCACGCGGGCATTGTATTTTTCTGACTTTGTAATAAGGAGCAACAAGCCTTTTTGCTCAGCTTTATTCAGCTCAGCTACGTCTTCAATATATAAAACACCATCACGAATTGGCTCTAGAATATCTAAAGGCGCGATTGTTAATTGATTAAATTCAGTCAATTGCAACCAAGGTGTATACCCATTTTGCGCGCTTGTATTTTGTAAAAAACGCCCACATAATTCCGCGCCACAACCTTTTGCTCCAATCAGCAATACTGGGCTTGGGCCGTTACTTTCACTTGCTGCAATTTTTTCTAAGCGCTCTTTTAGCGCGACTATAATCGGACTTTTACCTAAATTCACCAAACTCATTTCAGATTTTGGCTGTTGCTCCCCATGTTTTAAAGCCGCACTTACTGTTTTAAGTAGTTTTTGTAGTGCAATAGGTTTTTCTAAAAAATCAAAGGCACCAATGCGAGTTGCTTCTACTGCCGTATCAATAGTACCGTGACCAGACATCATAATCACAGGCATAGTGAGCAAGCCACTACTGCCCCATTCTTTAAGTAAACTAATACCGTCGCAATCTGGCATCCAAATATCTAGTAAGACGACTTCTGGACGCTCTTGTAGGCGAGTTGCCCGAGCAATAGCAGCGTTTTCTGCAAGTTGGACTTGGTAGCCCTCGTCTTGCAAAATATCGCGCAGAAGCTCGCGTATGCCAATTTCATCGTCAACTACTAATATACGTTTGAGTGCCATGCTAATTATTTTCTATAAGTAAATAATACGTTTATCAATTAAGGTTTTGTTCTTTAAATTTACTGTAAAAAAAGCGGAAAGTGAATACTTACAATCGCGCCAATATTGGTTAAATTATCACTACTAGTAAGGTTTTCAATTTTAATAGTGCCTTTATGCTCTTCAACAATTTTTTTCACAATTGCCAAACCCAAGCCAGTGCCATGCGATTTAGTCGTCATATAAGGCTCAAAAATGTGTTGCATCACCTGTGAAGTAAACCCTGTACCGTTGTCAGCTATTGATAATAACAACGTGCTATTTACAATTTGTGTGCGCACCGAAATAACTGCAGAATTTTTTTCGGATAGGCTTGCTGATATTTTGTCCTGGGCTTGATGGCTTAATGCATCTTGCGCATTTTGTAGCAAATTATGTAGCACTTGTCGCAACATGGTGCTATCACCTTTAATCGTGCAGACTTGTTTTTCTAAGGCCAAATCAATACTAATACTTGGCAGGTCATACAATGTTATCACTTCTTGAATTAAAGTATTCAAGTCTAGCTTTTCTAAATTTGGTGCGGGTGAGCGTGCGTACTCACTAAACTCATTTACCATGTTCTTCATGGCGTCTACTTGGTTGACAATAGTGGCCGTTGCGCGCTTGAGCATTTCAGCATCGACTTTGTCTAATTTATTATGCAATTTGTGCGCCATGCGTTCGGCAGATAGCTGAATGGGTGTGAGCGGATTTTTTATTTCATGCGCTAAACGCCTTGCAACCTCACCCCAAGCGGCATCGCGTTGCGCCTGTATCATAGTCGTCGCGTCATCAAACACAGCCACATAACCACCGTCTGGCAGACGAGTACCACGTAGCGTTAAAATTTGTTTACCTTGGGCGGTAGCAAGCTCAATTTGAGTTTGTTTATCACTCGGCCCTGCTTCGCTCAGTAATAAATCTTGCTGAAAATTAGCACTAATGGCAAGTAAAAAAGCTTCTATACGCGTTTGCTTAACACGCATTTGCTCTAAGCTTAAGCCTACATAGTTCTCTAGCTTTACGTCTAAAATTTGCAAAGCAGCTTGATTATAAGTACGCAATTCTCCACGTTCATTTAAAGCAATTACACCTGAGGATAAATAGGCCAATATTGTTTCTAAATAGCCACGCGCGGCTTCAACCCGTGCACGGTTTCTATCAGCTGCTTTAGTCGCATCATTGAGTTGCTGCGTCATGCTATTAAACGATTGTACCAGCACACCTAATTCATCTTTACCATGGGCGGGTAATATAGTGTTGTAATCTCCACTTGCAATCGCTCTTGTGCCCTCTGCCAACACCGTTAACGGCGCAGATAATTTGCGGCTTAATACAAATGCAATTGCCACTGCGGTTAGCATAGCAAGCATCATGACTAGCGTTAAAGTGAGTGCGAAAACCTCACGTAACGATTTACGACTATACGAAAGCTGTTGATAATCTTGATACACGTCTTGTACCGCTTCTGCTGTATTGGCAAGCGATTTAGGGACGGGCTGCAATAGCTGCAAAATTCGTGTTTCACCTGTAAACTCTTGCGTGTTGATTGGTACTAAGACTCGTAAATATAAGCCTTTATCGTCAATCGGTTCTACATTGCCATAACTATGCAATCGCGCTTGCCTAAGCTGAGTTATGCTCGGTAACTCGGGTAAAAAACTATTGGAATCGCTACTTGATACCGCCAAAATTTTACCTTGCACAGTAAACAAAGTCGCATCTTGAATACCACTTCTTTCGCGCAAATCGTTCAGAATGGAAAAGTGCGTGTTTACAGGCTGAAAGGCTAAGCTAGTCGCCATGCTTTCACCCTTTTCTTTTACATCGGTTAACATAATATCTAAAGCTGTGCGGCCTAAGTTTAAACCGCCTTCTAAGGCTGATTCTACTTTTACGTTAAACCAAGATTCAATAGATTGCGTTAAAAAATTTACTGAAACTAAGTACACAATCAAACCAGGCATAATCGCCATCATCGCAAAGGTTGTCAGTAGGCGTAATGTAAAACGGCTACCGATCACGCGGTTACGAATTTTGCGATACAAACCCCAAAGTTGCACACCAATTACGATAATTAGCAAAACTGCTAACGCAATATTTAAGCTGACTAAAAGTGTGTAATGCTCGCCAGATGCTGCAGTATTTGCGCTAGCATTAGAGAGCAAATATAAAAGTAAGGCACCGAGTGCTGCACTTAAAAAAACGATATATTTCATATAATTAAAATGTATATTCAAAGCTCTAGGCTATTTGAATAAATTAGGCTGCCAAGTGTAATGCTGCGAAATCATTTTCCAATCGTTAGAGCTAATAGCATCTACTTGAAAAGCTTTGGGTAATTTATTGCGATCTAACCTAATGAGCAAAGTGGCTTTGTAAGTCTTGTCACGCTCTACATCGTTTTTATCCAATACTTTTAAGTCTTTAATTGAGGCAATGTCTTCTTGCGCCTCACTAAGACTCTCGTAGGATTTTTGCTGAACAACTTTGTCTGCGTTTTCACGAATCACCAAAAATTGTCGTGAAAGGGCGTGATAACGCAAAACAATACGTCGCGATACTGTTGCAATTTCATCGTCAAACCAATATTCCCTTGGCGAAACTAACTGAAATTCAATTAAAAAGTTAAGGTCAAAACCTTTCAGCACGGCCTGCTCTAAAGCCACACCAAACGCAACATCAGACTCCGCATTCAGCGCATAACCATCGTCCAAAGGCGATAATTGTGCGCTAATAATATCGATTAAGTTGTAATTAACTATTGAGAGTTTTTCTCCACTGTCAGCAGCATAAGTGTAACTAGAAAATACAAGACACAAGCTTAATAAAACCTGCATATAGTTGCGGCAAACATATTTTAAAAATGCATTAGTTTTTTTGAAGCAAGGCATAAAAAAAGCCATCATGCGCAGGTGATGGAAGTAATTGACCATCTAAATGCGTTAAATGTTGCGTTGAATAGCCTAAAGGCAATGCAAAAGGTAACTGCGTTGCATCGGCATTATGTTGTAAAAATTGATTCACTTGACCTTGATTTTCTTCATAAAAAACGGAACACGTCACATAAAGTAATTTACCACCCTTTGCTAGCGTCTGCCACAAACTCGGCAAAATTTTAGCTTGCTGGGCTGCAAACGAAGCAATGTCTGCCTCACGGCGTAACCATTTAATATCAACATGTCGGCGCACAATGCCAGACGCTGTACATGGCACATCCGCCAAAATACGGTCAAATAATTGACCATCGAACCAATCATTTTTTGCTGCATCTCCGACTAATAATTTGGCGCTTAATTTTAAACGCGTTAAATTACTTTGCACTCGCTGCAAACGAGTTTCATCGTTATCCAGTGCAGTTAAATGCACATTAGCTAACTCTAAAATATGGCTAGTTTTCCCGCCGGGGGCGCAGCATGCATCTAATACATACTGTCCAGTTTGCAAGTCTAACAAATGCGCCGCTAATTGCGCGCCATAATCTTGGACAGAAACTACGCCATCGTTAAACCCAGTTACTTTTTCTACAGGTAATGGCTTTGTGAGCGTAATCGCCTCAGCGCTGAAATATACCGCCTCAATATCTTGTCGCTGCAGTAATTTAAGATAATTCTCAGCTTGCTCTTGGCGCGCATTCACACGCAAAGTCATGGGTGGGTGCTGGTTACCAATCGTCAGCATCGCTTCCCAATTATTAGGATACTGCTTTTGAAGTTTTTTAATCCACCAATCTGGATACGAAAAATGTGCCTGTAAATTACCGTTAAGTTTTTTTGCTAGCGTGTCTTTTTGGCGCAAGAAATTACGTAAAATCGCGTTGACCAAGCCTTTTGCCCAAGCTTTAGGCGCTGGGCGTTTTAGTTGACTCACCGCATGCACTGCTTGATTAACCACGGTAAATGCATCCGCTTTATCGTGTAGTAATTGATAAATTGCGACAAGTAAAATGGTATGAACACGCCCGTCTGTTAAGGGTTTTTCAAGCAATTGATACAAGTAAGCATCAATTTCACCATAAAAACGCAATGTGCCATAGCTTAAATCTTGCGCCCCACCACGCTGTTGCGGCGTTGCATTTGGAAAGTGCGTCAACGCGCCAGATAACGCTAAGTTAAGATTACGACCAGCCAACACTTGGTTAACTGCATTCGCAGCGATTTGTTGAGAGATGTACAAATAAGACTTTCAGAAAATTAAGTGCTAAAAGTCTAATTTTACTTGATATATTGTGTGGTGGGTGAATCGCTAGAAGTAAGAAATTATGATTTTTTTCTGAATCTTCAACAAATATCAAAAATTCAGTAGGTTTTGACCTAAAACGCCCATATCTATCGCGCCGAGTAGTACAGACTTATCAGGAGATTTCGGCAAGCGACTGTTTGAGC
>JBDNJL010000045.1:0-5619 GCA_041687795.1 Methylotenera sp.
AGGCGTTATGGGTCGCTATTATGCGCTGCATGAAGGCTTGGATGATGATGTAGCTTATGCAATTGAAGACCATTATAAACCGCGCTTTTCGGGTGATGATTTGCCGCGTAATGACGTTGGGATTTGTGTTGCACTAGCGGACAAATTGGAAACCTTGGTTGGGATGTTTGGTATTAGTGAAAAACCTACAGGTGATAAAGACCCGTTTGCACTAAAAAGGCATGGATTAGGTGTTGTCAGAATGCTCATTGAAAAAAACCTATCGTTAAAAGTTAGACTTTTAATTAAAAGTGCTTTTGCGCCTTTTGTAGAGAATAATTTATTAAAAGGTGGCGACCAATTAGAAAAAGAGCTATATATTTTTGTTCAAGAACGAATTTTTAAATATAGTGAAGGTAAAGGCTACACGGTCAATGAAACCTGTGCTGCATTAAATGGTGATGGTATTGAAGAGTGGTCAGATATACCAAAAAGACTGGAAGCGGCACGTGCGTTCGAAACTCTGGAAGAATCTCAAGCCTTAGTCGCCGCCAATAAGCGTGTAGGCAATATTTTGAAAAAAGTAGAAGGCGAAGTGAAAACTGAAGTAAACGCTAACTTACTGCAAGAACCAGCTGAAATCGCTTTAAATGACGCGCTAAGCAAAGTGAAATCAATCGCAGACAGCACGTTTGAGCGTGGCGATTACACCGCATCATTACAATCTTTAGCGAGTTTAAAAACGCCTGTAGACGCGTTTTTTGATAGTGTAATGGTAAACGTAGAAGATATTGACTTAAAAAATAACCGCTTAGCTTTATTAAATCAGTTACACCAAGCCATGAATCGCGTGGTAGATTTGTCTAAATTAGCGAGTTAATTAAAAGGCGCTTTGATTCATGAAACTAGTAATTTTAGACAGAGATGGCGTGATTAACCAAGATAGTGCTAATTTCATCAAAAAACCAAGTGAGTGGATTGCAATTCCAAATAGCTTGGAAGCGATTGCGCTACTCAATCAATCGGGCTTTCGTGTGGCGCTGGCGACGAACCAATCTGGTGTGAGCCGTGGCTTATTTGATATGGTGATGCTTAATAGCATTCACGATAAAATGTATAAAGAACTAGCGGCAGTGGGAGGGCGCATTGATGCGCTTTTTTACTGCCCACATGCAGCAGATGAGCACTGCGATTGCCGAAAACCAAAAACGGGCATGATAGAAGAAATTGGTAAACGATTTTCAGTGGAATTAAATGAAGTACCTGCAGTGGGCGACGCATTGCGCGATTTACAAGCGTTTGCAAAAGCAGGCTGCCAGCCCATTTTAGTGCGTACGGGCAAAGGTGAAGAAACACTTGCCGCCTCGCAAAAGTTTGCAGATAAAGCATTACCAGAAAACACTTGGGTTTGCGATGATTTATGCGAAGCAGTAGAGCGCATTATTGAAACATACTAAGCTAGCTAGAATAAAACTTAACGGTTTTTTACGGACACATTTTTAAATGTTTATTCGTTCGCTCATTTTTGCCATCGGTCAATGGTTGTTCACGCCGCTATTTTCAATACTCGCTCTCCTCACGTTTCCGTTTTCACGCATTACACGCAATAAAATCATCTGTTATTGGGCGCGTAGCATGTTGTGGTGGTTGCGAGTTACTTGCAATATTACCTATCAAATTAAAGACGCTGAGAATATTCCTAGCATACCTTGTGTGATTCTCGCGAAGCACCAATCTGCCTGGGAAACCTTAGCGTTTCAATTGATTTTTCCTGCACAAGTGTATGTCATGAAACGCGAGCTATTATGGATTCCTTTTTTTGGTTGGGGTTTAGCGATGACATCGCCAATTGCCATTAACCGCAGTGCAGGCCGCGGAGCGCTTAAACAACTCGTCACACTTGGTAAAAAAAGACTCGCTGCTGGCTTATGGGTGGTCGTTTTTCCTGAAGGTACACGCATTTCACCCAAGAAAACCAGCAAATTTCATATTGGTGGCGCGTGGTTGGCTAGTGGTGCAAAAGCCATTGTATTACCTGTGGCGCATAATGCAGGTAGTTGTTGGGCTAAAAATAGTTGGCTTAAAAAGCCTGGTATTATTACAGTCAGCATTGGCAAGCCATTTGATTGCAGCGGCTTAAAACCTGACGCTGTAAACTCAAAAACTGAAACATGGATTAACACTGAAATGCTGGTGCTTGAGGCCGATAATTTATGATAAGTTTAAGTGCATGAGTTACGCGCTTACTTTGCCCAGTGGCGAGCAAATTGAATACCAACTAGAGCGTCGCCAGCGCCGCACTGTAGGTTTAAAAATTGCTAACGGCGCTCTCATTATTCATGCGCCAAAGCGCATTGCACAATGGCAAATTGAAAGCTTAATTGTGCAAAAAGCCAATTGGATAATTAAAAAGTTAACGGCTTTTGACAGACACATTTTGCCAACTTTGCAGTGGCAAGATGGAGAGCAGCTCTTGTTTCTCGGCAACGATATTACGCTAGCTGTTCTGCAAAACGCGCGGTCAAAAATGCCAGATTATAACGGTAACCTATTGCAACTAGCATTACCAAGCCCAAGTGATGAAGCTATAGTTTCTCGTAAGGTGATTCAATGGTATAAAAAGCAAGCACTGGTAGATTTTGCTAGGCGGCTTGAAATATTCTCAACAAAACTCGGCGTAGCATTGCCTAGGCTATTATTATCAAACGCAAAAACACGCTGGGGAAGTTGTAACTCAAAAAAAGAAGTTCGGCTAAATTGGCGCTTATTACAAGCACCGCCACATATTATTAACTATGTCATCTGCCACGAATTGGCACATTTAAAAGAGATGAACCACTCGGCAAAATTTTGGGCAGTGGTGGCGAGCATTTATCCAGAGTACAAACTCGCCGAAAAAGAATTAAAAGCTTGGTCGCCTAAATTACACAGACTTTAAAGTATTTAAATATCTATAAAATCGTTTTAATATCACTCGCAATGTCTGCTGGCTTTTCGCCGTAATCTATATATAACCTAATTTTACCGAGCTTATCAAAAACATACATACCCGCACTGTGGTCTATAGTGTAATCAGAACCATTTTTGGTCGGCACTTTGTTCATAAAAATTTTGAACGCTTTTGCAGTTAATTCAATTTCTTCTGTTGTACCGCGTAAGCCAATAAAACGTTTATCAAACGATGGTACAAATTTAGCTAACACCTCTTGCGTATCGCGCTCCGGATCTAGCGTTACAAATAAAACTTGTAACTCGTCCGCTTGCGACCCTAATATTTTCATGGTTTGTTTCATGTCTGTCATGGTCGTTGGGCAAACATCTGGGCAATGCGTGTAGCCAAAAAATAGCGCCACTGCTTTGCCTTTAAATTCACTTAAAGTACGCGCCTGTCCATTTTGGTCGGTTAGGTTAATTGTTTGCCCAAAATCTGCGCCTGTGATGTCAGTTGCCACAAGCTTAGGGCTAGGTTTACATGCCACCAAGATCGCAATGGCGGTTGCTAAAAATAGTGCTGCCAATAACTTTTTAGAAAATACTAATGTCGAATTTTTCATACTCGCTTCTTTAACAAAAAATAATGTTGCTTTAGGTCATCTTATCACGATGCATTAATTACACTTGAAATTTACATGTGTTGCAATTGACTTTTAATTACCAAAAAGTACCTGCATCATTAAATCTGCACAGATTATCGAAAATTTGTAGCAAAAACCGACAATTAGCTGCAAAGCTAGTGCGCACTCGTTTACAATGATGTTTTAATGAATTTAATGCATTTTTAAGGAATTGTATGGCAAACCCAGTAGCAACTTCTGGCAGTATGGCGGACCGCGATGGCGTAATTTGGTATGACGGCAAAATGGTGGATTGGCGAGACGCCACTACGCATGTACTTACGCACACATTGCATTATGGCATGGGTGTTTTTGAAGGCGTACGCGCGTATAAAACAGATAATGGCACCGCTATTTTTCGATTAAAAGAACACACAGATCGCTTATTCCGTAGCGCACACATTTTGCAAATGAAAATGCCGTACACTAAAGAAGAAATGATGGAAGCGCAGAAAGCTGCCGTACGTGACAATAATTTAGAGTCAGCTTATATTCGCCCAATGGCGTTTTACGGCGCGGAGGCAATGGGTATTTCTGCCAAAACGCTATCAACCCACGTGATTGTAGCCGCTTGGGAATGGGGTGCTTATATGGGCCAAGAAGCGCTGGACAACGGTATTCGCGTAAAAACATCCTCGTTTTCTCGTCACCACGTCAACATTACCATGTGTAAAGCCAAGGCTAATGGCAACTATATGAACTCTATATTAGCGTACCAAGAAGCCGCGCAAGATGGCTACGATGAAGCCTTACTGCTAGACGTAGATGGCTTTGTAGCTGAAGGTTCAGGCGAGAACGTTTTTATTGTGCGCAACGGCAAATTATATACGCCAGATTTAACCAGCGCGCTTGAGGGCATTACCCGCGACACGATTGTGCAATTAGCTGGTGAGCTTGGTTTACAAGTGATTGAAAAGCGCATTACGCGCGATGAAGTGTACTCATCAGACGAAGCATTTTTTACAGGTACAGCGGCAGAAGTAACGCCAATTCGCGAGCTAGACCGCCGCAATATTGGTACAGGCACCGCAGGTCCAGTCACTAAACAATTGCAAAAACTATTTTTTGATGTGGTGACTGGCAAATCAGCAAAACACTCAGATTGGTTAACTTTAGTTTAATTACTATTAGTTTAAAAACTGGAGTTTAACCGCCGCATTAGAGGAATTAAAAAATGTCTGACGTAAAAGCATTTGAAGGCAAGTTTACCGAAGTTTCAGCAAAAGATTTACCATTGCATTGTCCAACCACAGAAGTGGCGCTTTGGTCGTCTCACCCACGTGTGTTTTTAGATGTCGCAAAAACAGGGCAAGTCGCTTGCCCTTATTGCGGCACAAAATATCAATTGAAAGCTGGCGAGGTTGTGGGGCATCATTAAAGAAATGTGTCTGTAAATAAACGTTAAGTTTTTTGACTTATAAGAGAAAACGATTAAGTCTTTATGCTCAAACTTTCTCTACGGTTACATTTTTTCCCCAAAGCAAGCTAATCACTCGGTCTGCATTATCTAATTCGCTATTCGTCCAAAACTTAATATTTGCCGATTGATTTTCACTCGCTAGCAAGTTTTTCTCAGTTAATCTTTTTTGCAAATGCTTTGCTACAGCAACCCCAGTGTCAATAATCGCAACATTTTCACCAACCTCTTGCTCTATTAAATGGCGGACAAAAGGGTAATGTGTACAACCTAACACAATAGTATCTGCACCTTCTTCAAGCAACGGTTGGCAATATTGTTGAATCAAAGCTTTTGTAATGTCATCATTTAATTCGCCACGCTCTATGCATTCCACTAAACCTACGCAAGCTTGCGTGACAACTTCTACATTAAGTCCATAGTTCTCTAGCAAAGCGGCGAATTGTGCGCTTTTGAGTGTACCTAAGGTCGCGAGCACACCAATCACACCATTTTTTGATGCGGCGGCAGCGGTTTTTACGGCGGGCTCCATACCAATTATCGGCAAACTGTATTTTTTACGCAAAACATCAATCGCGGCAGCAGTTGCGGTGTTGCATGCGACCACTA
>JBDNJL010000046.1:0-7148 GCA_041687795.1 Methylotenera sp.
GCAAATTATTTGTACTAGATACTAATGTGTTAATTCACGACCCTTCTAGCTTGTTTCGTTTTGAAGAGCACGATATTTACCTACCAATGGTGACTTTGGAAGAGCTTGATAATAACAAAAAAGGCTTAACTGAAGTTGCGCGCAATGCACGACAAGCTAGTCGTAATTTAGAAGAAATTGTTGGTACAAATTTAATAGATTTAGAACTAGGTTGCCCGCTTGCAGTACACGGTAATAAACATCTTTCAGGTCGATTATTTTTACAAACCACGCAAGTTGATATTGATTTACCAGGCTTAGCTGGTAGCAAAGCAGATAACCAGATTTTAAGCGTAGTGCTGGATTTACATAAACGCTACCCAAAACGTCAAGTTGTTTTAGTGAGTAAAGATATTAACATCCGTATTAAAGCGCGCGCTTTAGGTCTAAGTGCTGAAGATTATTTTAACGATAAAGTATTAGAAGATAGCGAACTTTTATATAGCGGCATGAAAGAGTTGCCGGCTTATTTTTGGGAAAAACACAGCAAAGCAATGGAGTCTTGGCAAGAGTCTGGGCGTATGTTTTATCGCTTAACTGGCCCCTTGTGCAAAACTTTTTTAATCAATGAGTTTGTATTTTATGA
Source organism: Methylotenera sp. (assembly GCA_041687795.1). Lineage (GTDB taxonomy): Bacteria > Pseudomonadota > Gammaproteobacteria > Burkholderiales > Methylophilaceae > Methylotenera. Next base: position 626 of record JBDNJL010000046.1, read on the forward strand.
GTTTGAAAAGCCTTTTCATGCAATCGTGCGTAGTATTGAAGGTAATACAGCAGTTTTAGAAGTAGTGAAAGACTATTTGCTACCAAAACATAATGTTTGGGGCATTACTGCCCGTAATCGTGAGCAAAATTTTGCGCTCAATTTACTGATGGACCCTGAAATAGATTTTGTCACTTTACTTGGTCAAGCAGGTACTGGTAAAACGCTTTTAACCCTAGCTGCTGCACTTACTCAAGTCTTAGACAAAAAAATCTATTCTGAAATCATCATGACTCGTGTTACCGTTTCAGTTGGTGAAGATATTGGTTTTTTACCAGGCACCGAAGAAGAAAAAATGGGTCCTTGGATGGGTGCGTTAGACGACAATTTAGATGTACTTAACAAAAGTGATGATGCAGCTGGCGAATGGGGTCGGGCTGCAACCCAAGACTTAATTCGTAGTCGCATTAAAGTAAAGTCGCTTAACTTTATGCGTGGCCGTACCTTTTTAAATAAGTTTTTAATTATTGATGAAGCGCAAAACTTAACGCCAAAACAAATGAAAACTTTAATTACCCGCGCAGGCCCAGGTACTAAAGTAGTTTGTTTGGGTAATATTGCGCAAATTGATACCCCTTATTTAACCGAAGGTAGCTCTGGCCTTACTTATGTGGTGGATCGCTTTAAAGGCTGGGGTCATAATGGTCACATCACTTTAATGCGTGGTGAGCGTTCTCGCTTGGCTGATTTTGCAGCCGAAGCTTTGTAGTAAAAAATGACGAAAGGTTTCTGCACATTACTGATTGCTCAGTTTTTATCTGCCTTAGCTGACAATGCGTTACTTTTTACTGCAATTGCGTTACTGCAACATATGCAAGCGCCAGATTGGCATGAGCCACTTTTGTTGCAGTTTTTTGTTATTTCATACATTGTATTAGCGCCTTTTGTTGGCTCATTTGCCGATGCCCAACCAAAAGGTCGTGTCATGTTTGTCTCTAATGCAATTAAATTTATTGGCAGTTTAAGCATGCTACTAGGCATGCCACCCCTGTATGCATATGGTATTGTAGGTATTGGTGCAGCGGCGTATTCACCTGCTAAATACGGAATTTTAACTGAGCTATTACCTACAAATAAGTTAGTCAGTGCTAATGCTTGGGTTGAAGGTTCTACCGTACTTGCGATTATTTTAGGTGCAATTATTGGCGGAAAAATAGCCAGTATAGACCCGCAAGCCGCCATGATATCAATCACGTGTATGTATCTATTAGCGGCTGGCTTTAACCTGTTTATTCCTAAGCTACCTATTGACCACGTGATGCCAAAGAAAAACCCACTATTTATACTGAGCGACTTTTACCGTTCATGCATTGCTTTATGGCGCGACCCACAAGGCCAAGTGTCACTTTCAGTGACTACATTATTTTGGGGCGCAGGTGCAACACTACGCTTAGTCGTCATTGCTTGGGCATCTGTAGCGCTTAATTTTAGTCTAGATCACGCTACGCAACTTACCGCTGCAGTAGCGCTAGGCATTGCAATTGGATCTATTATTGCGGCCAAGTACATTACATTAGAAAACTCCGTTAAAGTATTACCAGCAGGCATTGTAATGGGCTTAATGGTTGTTTCCATGGCTTGGATTACCGAGTGGCATATTGCAGCAATGTTGCTCTTTATTATCGGAGTACTCAGCGGATTCTTTGTAGTTCCGCTCAATGCCTTACTTCAGCATCGTGGACATATATTAATTGGCGCAGGGCACTCTATTGCCGTTCAAAACTTCAATGAAAATCTGGGCATTTTGCTACTAAGTGGCGCTTATACTTTAATGTTAAAAGCGGATATGCATATTAATCACATTGTGATTATTTTTGGCTTGTTTGTTGTGGTTACAATGAGCATGATCAATAATCTTTATCGTAGGCAAATTGCTGGAGCGAATAAATTAACTTAGAAGCTTTGTTTTCAAATTTAAAACTTAACGGGTTTGCTTATCCAAAAAAAACTTAACGGTTTTTTACAGACACATTTTTAGCCACAAAAAAGCCTCGCAATTGCGAGGCTTTTTTGTGGCTTACTGACACATTGAGCTTAGTGTAATTTTACCTGAGCTTCAGTTCTGCGGGTGATCATACGCGCAAGGGTTTGCAGCGCTACCGTAAAAAATCCATGTAATGCGATCAAATGCATTTTGTATAAAGATTGATACATCAAGCGAGCGAACAAGCCTTCAATATACATAGTGCCTCCTGACAATGCACCCATCAAACTACCTACAGTAGAATAACGCCCTAAATTCACTAATGACCCATAATCGCGATAGGTGTATTCAGGCAACTCTGTTTTACCTGTAACGCGAGCCTTTACAGTTTTTACTAACATAGACGCTTGCTGATGCGCAGATTGGGCACGCGCTGGCACGGTCGCATCGCCATGGCCAAGCCATGGACAAGCCGCACAATCACCGAAGGCAAATACATTTTCATCCAATGTGGTTTGTAAAGTACGGTGCACTAGTAGTTGATTAATTCGATTCGTTTCTAAACCATCAATATTGCGTAAAAAATCTGGTGCTTTAATACCTGCCGCCCAAACTACTAATGCTGATGGAATAAAGCGCCCACTATGCGTTTGCACACCTTGTTCAGTGACTTCTGTCACACGCTCACCCGTGTATAAATGCACGCGCAATTTTCTAAGCTCTAAATCCACGGCGTTAGAAAGTTTTGGTGGTAATGCTGGCAAAACGCGGTCGCTCGCCTCAATCAATGAAATTTTAATATCACGATCAGGGTCAATTTTATCTAAACCATATGCCGCTAATTCGCGTGTCGTGTTATGTAGCTCAGCGGAAAGCTCAACACCAGTTGCACCCGCACCGACAATTACCACTTCTAGCTGACCTGCTTGAACTGGTGCAACTTGTGTTTGTGCACGAAGAAGAGCGTTATGTAAACGTCGATGAAACTTTTCAGCTTGGTCTTGCGTATCTAAAGCAATTGAATACTCGCGCGCACCTTTAATACCGAAATCATTAGTGGTACTACCTACAGCAATAATTAACGTGTCGTATTGAAACGTTCTGCGGGCAATCACTTCTTGACCATCTTCATCAAAATGCGGTGCAATTGTTACTTCTTTTTTTGCACGATTTAGACCATCCATGCTGCCTAATCTAAACCTAAAATGATGCCAATGAGCTTGTGCCATATACTCAAGCTCATGCTTATCTGGATTCATGCTGCCCGCTGCAATTTCATGCAAAAGAGGTTTCCATACATGTGTTCTTGTACAGTCGATTAAAGTAATTAACGCTTTCTTTTTACGCCCCAATGAGTCGCCAAGACGTGTTGCAAGTTCTAAACCGCCTGCACCCCCGCCTACAATTACAATATGGTGTAAATTACTCTTTTTGTTATCATCTAAACTAGTTATATCTTCCACGGTTTTCTACTAAAATTTTATATCTATTTATATTATCATTTTTACTACGAGTTCTGCTAAAAAACAAAAGCGCGCCAACTGAATTTCAGTAGGCGCGCTTAAATTAAATCCTAATAATTACTCGTTACCAGTGACAGCACTTTTACTGCGTACCCAAGCAATGACTTTTAACAACTCATCTGGTGTAATGCCATTTTTAGGATCTGATGGATCCATTAATCCAATACCTTTAGCGCCCATACCGCCGTTTGTACCATGCCATACTGTTTCAAACATACCTTTGTTTGTAGCATCTTTGGGGTACTTATAATCAGGGCCAACTATACCAGGAGCTACTTGGCCGCCAGCTTCAGGGCCATGACATTGTGTGCATGAGTAAAGTTGAAATACTTTTTTACCTTTTGCAATAGCTTCTGCATTACCAATATATGGATTTTTACCAGTAGTCATAAATTCTTTTGCTGCTGGGGTGTCAAACAACGTAGCATCAATCAGCAATGGTTTGCTATCTTGCGTGGTGACAAAGCCTACCATTTTAGCGTTTGAACTGTTGCTAGAAATAGCTTCACTTGCGTCATTTGTACCACCTTTGTCGCATGCACTCAAACCCAAAGATAATGCTAGTATTATCAGGGTTAATCTTGCTTTACTCATCACTCATCTCCATCTGCTGAAATTCAGCATTAATCTAATTTAGAATAAAAAAAAGCTACTGTAATTATACAGCAGCCGTTTTATGATATTACATTTTCGTTATTTGCTAGGTTATTTTAACCACGGTGTTTCACCACCACCAGCGTACTGTGTACGTAACCAACCGATGACTTTTAAAAGGTCATCTGTAGACAAGTTTTCAGGATTACCTATTTGTTGATGCCATGCAAACATACCACCGTTACTGCCGCCTGCAACGGTTTCAAACATACCTTTGTCAGTAACATGTTTAGCATATTGCCAATTAGCGTCATTGATTGATGGGCCAACTTGACCACCACCATTTGGACCATGGCATTGTGTACATGAATAGTAACCAAACTTTTTCTTACCCGCTTTTGCAGCAACTGGGTCTTTTGCAAAAGCTTTTGTATACGGATTGATACAAGTATTTAGAAACTCTTTCGCTTGTGGCGTATCTGTTTCTAACACTTTAATGACTAATGGGCTTCCGTCTTTTGTTGATACTAAGTTGCAAGCTGCGCTGGCTTGTGTAGATAAAGTTAAACCTACTAAACCAAGTAATGATGCTAATAACGCTGCTTTAATTGCTTTATTGCCTAACATGCTATCTCCTAATGTAATGAATTTAACTACGAACATACATGCTAGCGCATTTTTGAACGTGTAATCATTTAACGAATATATTATTTAACTGGTTGACGCATCAACATAAAATAACCCTACTATTTTACATTGATTATTGCACATCGTCACCGCCAGTTACTTTTTCTACTTTTTTACCACCTTTGCGATAGACTTTCATCAAGCTATCACCTTCGACTACTGCAACATGAGGAATACCATAATCTTCTAAAATTTGATTTATTTTATCTTGATTTCTATCAATCGCGGCATTGATTAATGCAAGTTTAGCTTTGTCTTTGTGTCTGACACCAATAGAAATGTTCCAATACTCTTTGCCTTTTGCATTAATAGTTTCGTATTCTGGAATATTTACTACGGTGAGCGGTATTCCAGCTTGTTTGGCGAAATAACCACCAATCGGACCCCAAACTACAGCTACATCAATGTCACCTTTTACCAAGTCATCAATCATGAAACTTGGCGGTAAATTTAAATCGCGTTGAAGGCGGTAAGGTCTTGCGTTGCCCATTAAGTTATTGTCATTGAGCGGAATTGTGGCTGGGCTTTGACCAATAATACCAATTCTAGCTTTTGCTAAATCTGGGCTGTCCCAGTTGGTAATATTGTAACCGCTATCTTTTCTGTAAACAAACACGCTACCAGTTCTGTAATAAGGTTTTGATGTTGCTAATGCATCGTAATCTGAGGTTGTGCCCATGACGATATCACAGCGCATTGCGTTAATTGTATTTCTTAAGAAACCTTGGCGGTTATATGCATACGTATAGGTTAGCTTTTTACCTAGGTCTTTAGCAATTACTTCTGCAATTTTGTCTTCAAAGCCCTCTTGTTTTGAGTTTGAATTAGGCATCAAATCAGGGTCTGCACAGACTTTAAACTCACTATCGTCAGCAATGCGCCTAACCTCTCCTACACGGCCTTCATCAGCGTTTAATGATGGAATATCAGGTTGCTCTCTAGCCTGAGTAGCATGAGCAGTGATGACTAGCAAAACGGCTAATCCTAACTTTGTTTTAAAATTTTTCAACATTACTAATTCCTTATCCAAAGATTTGCGGCTTTTAGCCACCGCTATATTTTATAGAGTACTCATGCAAACAAAAAGTTCTTACAGTAGTTTTCGTGTCACAGTATGGTTAAAAAGATGTCACATTGTACTCAAGTTTAGCTTTAGTTGTTAGCGGATTCATAGACTTAACGGGTTTTTACAGGCACATTTATTACTAGCAACTATATATTGCCTTTCCATAAAAAAACACCCCGACGAATCGGGGTGTTCCATTTTGAACTAACTTCAGTAGTTAGCTAATCATTAATGTCTTATAACATTAAATTATAGGCTGAATACTGTTAATGCACCGCCGCCAGGAGCTGCGTTGTATTTTGTTAATTCTTTGTAACCACCAGCTGCACCAAGTGCATCTGTGTCGTTAGTCAAACCAAGGTTCATTGCAACGCCAGCCCAACCACCAATACCTGATAGTACGCCAACGTATTGTTTACCTTTGTTACCGTATGTAAATGCATTACCAATCACGCCAGAACCAACTTGGAATTTCCAAAGTTCTTTGCCTGATTTTGCATCAACAGCTTTAAACCAACGGTCTAAAGTACCGTAAAATACTAAATCACTTGCAGTACTTAAAGCACCACCCCAAGCAGAGAATTTCTCTTTGTTGTACCATACTTTTTTGTTAGTCATTGGATCATAAGCAGCAAAGCCACCCATTACGCCGTCAGGACCAGCAAACATCGTTAATGTAGCACCAACCCA
>JBDNJL010000047.1:0-41000 GCA_041687795.1 Methylotenera sp.
ATACAATAATGAATTTGGTCGCCCAAATATTGCAGGATATTTCCGTACATTTGAATTAGAAACTAATGGTGAAGTGCGTGGATATCATAAGCCAATTATGCTGGCTGGTGGTATTGGCAATATTTCAGCTAAGCATTCGTTCAAAAACTCAATTCCAGCAGGTGCCGCGCTTATTCAGTTGGGCGGCCCAGCTATGTTGATTGGTTTGGGTGGGGGTGCAGCTTCTAGTATGGATACAGGTAGCAACGTTGAAAATTTAGATTTTGATTCAGTGCAGCGCGGCAATCCAGAGCTTGAACGCCGTGCACAGGAGGTGATTGACCGTTGCTGGCAACTGGGTGATGGAAACCCAATTTTAAGCATCCATGATGTAGGCGCGGGTGGTATTTCAAACGCATTTCCAGAATTAGTAAATGATGCAGGTGTGGGCGCAGTGTTTCAACTGCGCGATGTGCATAATGAAGAGCCTGGCATGTCGCCACGCGAGCTTTGGAGCAATGAAGCCCAAGAGCGTTATGTGATGGCGATTTTGCAAGAAGATTTACCGCGTTTTAAAGCGATTTGCGAACGTGAACGTTGCCCATTTGCTGTGGTAGGTGTTGCGACAGAGGAGCGCCATTTAACCGTATCAGATACGTATTTTGATAACAAACCAGTAGATATGGATTTATCTGTATTGCTCGGCAAACCGCCAAAAATGACGCGTGATGTAAAAAGTGCCGCAAGAAAATTAAATGTTTTTGATACTAGCAATATAGATTTAAAAGATGCAGTTTCGCGTGTACTTAGATTACCTGGCGTAGCAGATAAAACGTTCTTAATTACCATTGGCGACCGTTCTGTAACGGGTTTGGTAGCGCGTGAGCAAATGGTTGGCCCATGGCAAATACCTGTTGCAGACGTTGCAGTAACGCTTGCAGGTTACGAAGCTTACCAAGGCGAAGCATTTGCGATTGGTGAAAAAGCACCGCTAGCCTTAGTAAATGCGCCAGCATCAGGACGCATGGCGATAGGTGAGGCAATTACCAATATTGCAGCATGTTTGATTGATGATATTAGCGACTTGAAGCTTTCAGCAAACTGGATGGCGCCGGTAGGACATGTGGGTGAAGATGCTGCGTTATTTGAAACCGTAAAAGCGGTTGGTATGGAGCTTTGCCCGCAACTTGGCGTGAGCATTCCAGTGGGTAAAGATTCCATGAGTATGAAAACCGTGTGGAGTGATAATGAGCAAAACAAGGCGGTTACATCGCCAATATCTTTGGTTGTTACGGCATTTGCTTCAACATCTGACGCACGCAAAACACTTACGCCACAATTACAAACCAATGTGTCTTCTAAATTGATTTTACTAGATTTAGGTTTAGGTAAAAACCGCATGGGCGGTTCTAGTTTAGCGCAAGTATATGGCGAGGTTGGCGATATAGCACCAGATGTGGATGATGCAAATTTACTTAAACATTTCTTTACGCAAATTCAGCAATTAAATAGCGCGGGGAAATTGCTTGCTTATCACGACCGTTCAGATGGCGGTTTATTTACTACTTTAGTTGAAATGGCATTTGCAGGACATTGCGGTATTTCTGTAGACTTAACGGTTTTTGATGGACACATTTTAGACGTGTTGTTTAACGAAGAATTAGGTGCTGTTATACAAGTCAATATGGCTGATGCTGCTGGAATATTAACCAGCTTAAACGCAAGTTTAGCCAAACCGTTCGCTCACATGATTGGCGGTGTGGTTAACGAAAACATTATTCAATTTAGCCAAAATAATAAAGTGATATTTGAAGACGCCCGCATTAATTTACATCGCATGTGGTCTGAAACGACTTACCAAATGCAAAAGCTGCGCGATAACCCCGTGTGTGCGCAACAAGAATATGACCGTATTTTAGATGATAGCAATCTAGGTTTATCTGTTGCGCTCACATATGATGCAAGCGAAGATATTGCGGCACCATTTATCAACACAGGCGTGCGCCCAAAAATGGCGATATTACGTGAACAAGGTGTAAATGGGCATGTAGAAATGGCTGCTTCATTTGACCGTGCAGGTTTTGCTACTTTTGATGTACACATGAGCGACATTATCAGCGGCCGTGTTTCATTAAAAGATTTTTCAGGCTTTGTCGCATGCGGTGGCTTCTCTTATGGTGATGTATTAGGTGCTGGCGAAGGTTGGGCGAAATCTGTTTTATTTAACGCGCGTGCACGTGATGAGTTTTCAGCGTTTTTTGAACGTAATGATAGTTTTGCACTAGGCGTGTGTAACGGTTGCCAAATGATGAGTAACTTGCGCGAGTTGATTCCAGGCGCTGCGCATTGGCCACATTTTGTGCGAAATAAATCAGAACAATTTGAGGCTAGATTAGCCATGGTGGAAGTTTTAGAGTCGCAATCACTCTTTTTTAATGGCATGGTTGGTAGCAAAATGCCAATTGCTGTGGCACATGGTGAAGGTTTTGCGGAATTTTCTCAAGAACACGCGGTCCATAGTTTGATTGCAGAAAAATTAGTTACTATGCGTTTTATTGACAATGCGTCAACGCCCACGACAAGTTATCCGTTTAACCCTAGCGGTTCTCCACAAGGTGTAACTGGATTTACTAATACAGATGGTCGTTTTAGTATTATGATGCCACATCCTGAACGTGTAATTCGTAATGTACAAAATACTTGGCAAATGTGTGGTGATCAGGAAGATAGTGCTTGGATAAGAATGTTCCGTAACGCTAGGCGTTATATTGGGTAACTGGTTTAAGGCGTTTTTTGTAATTGATTAAAACTAATGATTTTTGCAGTAGTGGAAATAGATGTAAGGCATAAAAATAGCGGTTAATTTTAATAAAATGAGGCAGGAGAAAATAAGCATGAAACTAGTTAAAGTATTATTGGCTGTATTGGTGTTGGGCTTTTCATTCAACGCGTTAGCAGCTAAATCACTTACAGATGATGAGTCAGTAGAGTTCACCGAGGCATTAGGCAAAGGTAATATTAAGCTTGTTAAAAGATATATAGATGCTGGCGTAGATGTAAATGCAACTTATTTTGCGTGGGCACCTATTCAAATGGCGGCAACAAAGGGTCAGTTTGAGATGGTTAAATATTTAACTGAAAAAGGCGCTGACTTAGACTATGTTCACCCAATGACTAAAATGACTGCATTTCACTTAGCTGCTTACGATGGCTACGATAAAATTGTAAAATATCTAGCTGAACACGGCGCAGATGTGAACAAAAAAATGCGTGCTGATGTAGATATTATTCGAATTGTACGTGACACAGGTAACAATAAAATGGTGGATTTATTGGCATCATTAGGCGTTAAAAACGATGGTTGTCAAGACGAGAAATGTTTATAAGTGAATACCTCACATAATAGCGTTCTTTTAAATTCGCGCTATTAGTATTAACACCAAACCCACGTTAGGTTATTCCCAGCGTGGGTTTTTAGTCTTTTATGACTGTTTAAATGATTGCTTTAACAAAGAGTAATCTATTAAATAAGCTTATATTGAGTGGGAGGTTAGGTTTGAAAGCATCATTATTAGGTTTTCTAATAGGTGCGACTTTGCTGAATGTTTTATACGTTCAACATGTGTTTGCCGAGCCGCTGAGCCAATCTGAACTACATACCAGAAGCTTAGCCGCATCATGTGCAGCTTGCCATGGCACTCAAGGAAATGCAGTCGGTGGCGTATTTAAGCTAGCAGGTTTGGAAAGCGCTTATTTTGTTACGCAAATGCAAGCATTTAAATCTGGCGAGCGCAAGGGCACTGTTATGCATAGGCATGCTATAGGCTTAACAGATGATGAGATTGCAAATTTAGCACAATACTTTGCACAACAAATACCACTGAAAATGCCTATATTACATTCTCAAACACTATCAAAAATACACGATTAGAGGCGGCTATGTTAAACAATGAGCAATTATCAAATGTAAATTTAACACAAAGCGCATCAGAAATTAATCATACTCGCCGTGAAATAATTAAAGTGTCAGGGCTTGCAACGGCGTTAGTTGCTAGTGGTTTATTGAGCGCCTGCGCTAATGTGAAAAACGCAAATCCTAATGTGTCGCAAGGTCGTGTAGTTATTGTTGGAGGTGGTTATGCAGGTGCTGTTGCAGCCAAGTATATTCGCATGTGGAGCCGTGGCGCAATTGAAACGATAGTAATAGAGAAATCTACACAATTTGTATCATGCCCAGTAAGTAATTTGGTGTTGGGCGGCAGCAAAAGTATTAACGATTTAACTTTTGGCTATGATTTAGTGAAAAAAAATCATGAGATTCAATGGGTGCAAGATGAAGTGACAAGCATTGATTTGGCTACCCAAAAAGTATTGATGAAACGTGGCGAAGTTACTTACGACAGATTGATTATCGCGCCTGGTATTGATTTTATATACGATACATTGCCTAATTTAGCTTCTGTAGAAGCGCAAGAAAAAATACCGCACGCTTGGAAGGCAGGTTGGCAAACGGTCAACTTGCGCAAACAATTAGAAGCGATGCCAGATGGTGGCGTGTTTGTGATGAGTATACCCAAAGCGCCTTACCGCTGTCCGCCTGGTCCATATGAGCGCGCCGCGCAAGTTGCATATTATTTTAAAAATCACAAACCAAAATCTAAAGCGATTGTACTAGATGCTAACGCTGAAATCATCTCTAAAAAAGGATTATTTACTAAAGTATTTAATGAAACTTACGCAGGTTTAATTGATTATCGCCCAAATAGCAGCTTGGTTGAAGTTGATATTGTAAGCAAAACTGTTAAAACCGAATTTGAAACAGTCAAATCGAACGTGCTCAACATTATTCCTCCGCAGCGGGCTGGAAAACCAGCACAAATGGCAGGCTTAAACAATATTGATAAACGTTGGTGCGAGGTTGATTTTTTAACCTATGAATCAAAATTAGCGCACAACGTGCACGTGATTGGTGACAGTGTTTCTGCCGGCTTACCAAAGTCTGCGCATATCGCAACTAGCCAAGCTAAAATTTGTGCCAATGCCATAGTACAGTTAATGGCTGGATTGCAAGTTGACCAAGCGCCAGTATTTGCTAATACTTGCTATAGCTATGTGACGGATTTATCAGCAATGCATGTTGCTAACGTATATAGATATGACGCTGCTAAAAAAATCATGGTATCGGCTGAAGGTGGCGGCGTTTCAGACAGGCCAAGTGAGCAAGAGGGTTTGGCTGCGTTAGCTTGGGCACAAAACATTTGGGCAGATACACTGACCTAACGCTTTAGCCTTTATATATTAAAAATTACCTATTTAAACATTTATAATGCAAATAACTGAATGTTTAGCCCTTTTAATATAAATAACTTAACCGTTTTTTATAGACACATTTTTTACCCAATATGCATAAATACTTAAAATCTGTTAATTTAATATTCATAGCACTCGCTGCAGCGCTTGGTGTGCAAGCCACACAATCTAAAGCCGATGTTTCCAGTATTCATTTACCTAAAGGTTTTACGATAAAAGTATTTGCAGACGAAAAAACTAAACACGGTGAACTTTTAGAAAACGCGCGATTCATGGCTTTTGATAAAAACGGCGATATGTACGTGAGCATTGCAAAAGCTGGCAAAATAGTCAAAGTGATTGATATTAATCACGATGGTATTGCAGATGACGTACAAACAGTTGTAAAAAATTTAAATTTACCGCAAGGCATGGTATTTTTAGATGATGTACTGCTATTAGCAAACCAAGATGGCATTGTAAAAGTTGAAGGTTTATTTGCCGCGCCAAGTAGAAAGCAAGTCGTAAAAGCCACCCCATTTATCAGCAATTTAGCCGTGGGCTGGCACACACTTAAAACCATTAAACTAAGCCCAGATGGGTATTTGTACATTAACATAGGTTCAAGTTGTAATGTATGTGTTGAAGCCGACGCAACTCGCGCGACTATTTTACGTTATACTTTAGATGGCAAACCAGCAGGTGCGCTTTTGACGTTAGGACGACATCAGCAGTCTGCTATTTGGGCACATGGTTTGCGTAACTCGCAAGGTTTTGCTTGGCACCCAACATCTGGTGAAATGTTTGCCACTAACAACGGCTCAGATATGAGATCTGAAGCTAAGGGTGGAAAAATCAATGATGGGTTGCCTCCTGAACATTTAAATAAAATTGAAGCGGGTAAGCATTATGGCTGGCCATACTGTTGGGGAAATCAAGTTCAAGATCCTAATTTTGTGGGCGAAAAAGAATTTTGTAAAACCACGCAGGCACCCGCAATCACTTTCATTTCACATGCCACACCCATTGGCATTACTTTTTTAGGTGAAAGTATGTTTCCAGAAGTCTACAAAAATGGTGCAATTGTTGCATTACACGGCTCTTGGAACCGCGAGCAGAAGTCAGGCTACAAACTCGTACATGTTAAATTTGATGCCAAAGCAAAACCAACTGAAGTGGAAGACTTTGCAACTGGTTGGCTTGAAGGTAACCAAGCTTGGGGTAGGCCTGTGGATGCCGTTGTGGGAACGGATGGTGCGTTATATGTGTCAGATGACTCTGCACATGCCATTTACCGAATTACCTATCAATAGAGATTATGCAAACACTTTTTAGAAAAAAATTTAGATGCAATACCCATTAGGAACTATCATGAACCACATCAACATAATGCGTAGTATAAGTTTTGCCGCTTTAGTGCTAATTTCTGCTAATGCCTTTGCCGCCGATGCAAAATCCAGCACTTTACTTTACATTAGCCCAAATGATTACACATATAGTGTACGTTTATTGCACCCTTATTATGATTATTGGTTTGAGCAAGGACCAATAGTTGAGCCTATATTGTTGGACGGACTAAAGGATAAATTTACTGACTTAAGCCTATGTAAAGCGAATGAAACTGCAGATAAAGTGATTCGGGTAACACCAAGTCTATTTTACAACCCAATGTTACGATATTATTACGGCAAGCTAATTGCGACAGTTTATTCTGGTAGTGGTACCATATTAGGCCAGTATGTTGGTGAGGGTATGCATCAGGGCTATATGAGTGTCAACCATGCCATCCCCATGCACTTAGAAAAAGCCTACAGCGTAGCAATGCAAGATTTAATGACTAAAATTGAAGCAGATAAAGCTAATATAGAAAAAGTTGATATAAACACAACAGATACAAAAATGTCTTGTGGATTAATTGGTTTACAACCTGAGCCTAGGATAAAGTTCTATTAGTTTTATTTTGTAATAGACGCACGGGTTAATCGTTATCTTGGAAAATTCAAGCTGTTATTTAGAGCCCATTGAGCTTCGCCAAACAACGCTTAATTGGTTGACTACGTCGGATCCAGCGCGCAAAGCTGCTGGCGTAATGGGATTATATAAAACTTGGCAACAAGGCCAAGTTTCAATTAATGCAACGCAAAAAATAGTAGAGCCAAACGATATTCCAGGCCGCCCGACTAAGCCGGAATTAGTTTCGCCCAAGGAAGTAAAAAAACGTTCAATGCAAACACTTGAAGGGCGTGCAGCCTTGATTCACGCGTTAGCACATATTGAGCTAACGCAATTAATTTAGCGTTAGATGCAGTTTGGCGCTTTGAAAGTTTGCCTAGTCACTATTATTCAGATTGGCTAAAAGTAGCCGCTGAAGAAGCCTACCATTTCACCTTGCTGAATAATCACTTGGCAACAATCGGCTATAAATACGGCGATTTTAATGCACATAATAGTTTGTGGGAAATGGTAGCAAAAACAAAAGATGATGTATTAGCACGCATGGCACTAGTGCCGCGAACAATGGAAGCGCGCGGTTTAGATGCTAGCCCTGCGCTACGCAATAAATTAGGTCAAGCAGGTGATAAAGGTGCCGAGAGTATATTGGATATTATTTTGCGTGATGAAATTGGTCACGTAGCGATTGGTAACTATTGGTTTAACTGGTTATGCAAAGCGCGTAATTTATCGCCAATAACGACTTACGAAGCTTTGGCTATTGCATATAGCGCGCCGAAACTACGCCCCCCAATTAATTTAGTAGCAAGGCGCTTGGCTGGATTTACTGAAAGCGAATTGAGAGCTTTAACAGCCTAAGCTTAAGTTGTAAGTAAGCCTATTACACCTTCTAAACCGACATAATTGAGCGCGTAAGTGGCTTGCGATTGCACAATTGGCTTTGCATGGTAAGCAACACCAATGCCTGCAGCGCTCATCATTTTAAGGTCATTCGCACCATCCCCAATCGCAATAGTTTGAGTGGCTTGTAAGCCTAAACTATCACGCAATTTGATGAGCTCATCTGCTTTGGCTTGGGCATCCACGATATTGCCAATGAGGCGTCCTGAAAGTTTTTCGTCAATAATTTCTAGTGTATTTGATATTGCAAAATCTAAACCTAACATTTCTTTTACACGTTCTGCAAAAAAAGTAAAACCACCAGAAACCAGTAACGTTTTAATATTGTTTGTTTTGCAGGTCTTAATCCATTCGACTGCACCTGGATTTAGCGTTAAGCGCTCATTAAACACTTGCAATAAATGTGTCTGTGATAAACCGTTAAGTAATTGCACGCGCTCACGCAAGCTTTGAGCAAAATCAAGTTCGCCTTGCATCGCACGTTCGGTAATAGCAGATATTTTCGGTTTAATACCAACCATATCAGCAATTTCATCAATACATTCAATGCTAATCAGCGTTGAATCCATATCCATTACACATAACCCATAATTTTTCAGCACTTGAGAATCTTGCACATAGGCACAATCTATTCTTTGCTCTAAGCAAAACTTTTGAATAGTTGGCAAAACTTGGTTTTGATTAGCCAAGTAGTATGAGTGCTGGCCGTTCTGAGCAAATTGAACGCTGGTGTTGCAAACCGCGTGAATATGTGCCAAATGGGAATAACTAATGCTTGAACCTTGAACAACGAGACGCATAAGAGAAATTTTCAGCCATGTTTTTTAATACCGACTATTATACATGTCACTTATGCATGCCAAAAGACAGTATTACTGGCACATTTAGCTAATTTGCGAGAAAATGTAAGCCAATGAAATTTTAAGAATAATCTTTATGAATTTGCACGAATATCAAGCCAAAACTCTGTTGCAAAAATACGGTGTTCCAGTGCCGCGCGGCCAAGTGGTTGCTGTAGCGAAAGACACTGCAGCAGTCACGAGTGAAATTAATAGCAGTGCTTGGGTGGTTAAAGCCCAAGTCCATGCAGGTGGTCGTGGTAAAGCGGGTGGCGTTAAAGTAGTTCAATCTCCCAGCGAAGCGCAAGTGGTGGCGAGTGATTTACTGGGTAAAACTTTAGTGACTTACCAAAATGCCCCAGATGGTCAGCCAGTGAATCAAGTGTTGATTGAAGAAACCCTCCCAATTGCGCGTGAGCTTTATTTATCTATGTTAGTAGATAGAACTTTAGAGCGCATTGTGGTGGTGGCATCAAGTGCAGGCGGCATGGATATCGAAGAAATTGCCAACTCCAGCCCTGAAAAAATATTGCAAGAAGTGTGTGATCCACTCAGTGGTTTGGTGGATTATCAAGCAAGAAATTTAGCCTTTAAATTAGCATTACAAGGCGACCAAATTGGCGCTTTTAGTAAATTACTAAAGGGCTTGTACCGTTTATTTAAAGAAAACGACTTAGCGTTATTAGAAATTAACCCGTTAGTCGTTACAACAGATGGCAAAATTTTTGCGCTGGATTGCAAAATGAGTGTGGATGACAACGCACTTTATCGTCAAAAAGCGTTGGCAGAACAGCGTGACTGGTCTCAAGAAGATAGTAAAGAAGCAGTCGCGCATCATGCTGGGTTAAACTACATTGCCCTTAATGGCAATATTGGTTGCATGGTGAATGGTGCGGGTTTAGCGATGGCTACGATGGACTTAATTAAACTACACGGCGGCGCACCCGCTAATTTTTTAGATGTTGGTGGTGGCGCAACAGCCGAAACTGTGGCAAAAGCCTTTAAAATTATTTTAGCAGACAGTAACGTAGCGGCAATTCTAGTCAATATATTTGGCGGTATTATGCGTTGCGATATTATTGCTGAGGGCATTATTGCTGCAGTGAAAGAAGTGGGTATGAAAATACCAGTCATTGTTAGGTTAGAGGGTACAAACGTGGATTTAGGTAACAAGATGTTGAAAGAAAGTGGGCTAAATATTATTTCAGCAGATGATTTGACTGATGCCGCAAAACAAGCAGTGAAAGCAGTGACGTTATGAGTATATTAGTCAACAAAAACACCAAAGTGCTTTGCCAAGGTTTTACAGGCAAGCAAGGCACATTTCACTCAGAGCAAGCGCTAGCTTACGGTACAAAAATGGTTGGTGGTGTAACGCCGGGCAAAGGCGGCATAACGCACTTAGGTTTACCAGTATTTAATACCATGCGCGACGCAGTTCGTGAAACTAGCGCCAACGCGAGTGTGATCTATGTACCACCAGCATTTGCTGCGGACTCTATTTTAGAAGCTTGTGATGCGGGTATTGAGCTGATTATTTGTATTACAGAAGGCATTCCAGTATTGGATATGTTGAACGTAAAGCATATTTTAAATGCATACAATGTAAAACTGATAGGACCAAATTGTCCGGGTGTAATTACACCTGATGAATGCAAAATTGGTATTATGCCTGGCAGTATTCATATGCGCGGCAAGGTGGGGATTGTTTCTCGCTCTGGTACGTTAACTTATGAAGCAGTACATCAAACTACCGCGTTAAAATTGGGTCAAAGCACTTGTGTGGGCATAGGTGGTGATCCGATTAAAGGCTTAAATTTTATTGAGTGCTTGCAAATGTTTGAAGCTGATGATGAAACTGAAGCCATTATCATGGTGGGTGAAATCGGTGGCGCAGATGAAGAAGCAGCGGCAGAGTTTATTAAAAGCGAAGTGAAAAAACCAGTAGCCGCTTACATTGCAGGGCAAACTGCGCCAGCAGGAAAACGTATGGGGCATGCAGGTGCAATCATTTCTGGTGGTAGCGGTAAAGCGGCAGATAAAATCCACGCGCTAGAAAAAGCAGGCGCCGTGGTTGCTAGCTCTCCTGCCGGTTTGGGTGAAGCCGTGTTAGCGGCAATTGCGCAGAAAAGATAATTAATCAACCATTTTTAACACTTAAAATAAATAAACTTAACGTTTAATCTTTAAAGTTAATAAACTTAACGTTTATTTATAGACACATTGTTTAAGTAAATACTTTAAA
This sequence comes from Methylotenera sp., assembly GCA_041687795.1. Classification (GTDB taxonomy): domain Bacteria; phylum Pseudomonadota; class Gammaproteobacteria; order Burkholderiales; family Methylophilaceae; genus Methylotenera. The sequence goes on from JBDNJL010000047.1 coordinate 11,206, forward strand.
TCAATACTTTTACCTATCACTAAATGGCGCTTAAATAAATAATGAATGATATTGTGAAAATACTGCTTGGTTATCTTGTTGGTTGCGCTGTATTTTTTACAAATATAGCCGCGGCAGAAGATATAGCTTACTTACTCACCGTTGCAGGTAAAGGTAATTTGGCTAGCGTGAATGCTATGCTTGCTAGTGGCGCAAACCCAAATGCAAGCGACGAAGATGGTGTTAGTGCATTAATGTACGCTGCGCGAAAAGATCATGCCTATGTAGCAGTGGCATTAGTGAACAAAGGTGCTGATATCAATGCAAAAGATAAAGGCGGTTGGACTGCACTCATGTTTGCAGCAAAAAAAAATCACGTAACAACTTTAAAAGTCTTGTTAGCTAATGGCGCTGATGTAAAAGTGCGTGACCCAACAGGCTGGAGCGCTTTTGGACTTGCAGCAGTTTCAGGGTATGCAGAAACCGTTGGCTTGCTAATACAGCATGGCGTAGACCCAAATACCAAAAGTGACGACGGTAAAACTGCGCTCATGTATGCAGCAAAAAGTGGCGATGTCGCCACAGTTAAAACGCTGCTAGATAACAAAGCAGATATGTTGCTCCGTGACAAACAAGGTGCAACCGCTTTAATGATTGCCGCGCGTAACGGTGATGCACCAGTGGTTGAACTATTGGTTAAGCAAGCAAGTGGTACAAACCAAAAAGTAGTTATGAACAAAAACGCAGCCATCAATCAAAAAGACGCAGCTGAATGGACAGCGCTGACTTGGGCAGTTAAAAAATCACAGTTTGAAGCTGCAAAAGTATTAGTTGAAAACGGTGCAGATGTAAATAATTTAGATACGCAAGGCACACCACTTCTACATATTGCTGTAGACAATGGCTCAACTGATATTGTTAAATTGTTAATTGATAACAAAGTAAACGTAAAGATAAAAGACCAATATGGCCTTACTGCTTTAGTCTATGCACTTAAAGGACAGCACACTGAAATAGTAAAAATTATTAAAGATGCTGGCGGCTCTTATTAAGCTATTCATATGCAAATAGCTATAGCACAACTTAATTGCACGGTAGGTGATATTGCAGGCAATTCTGCAAAAATATTAGACGCCGTAAACAATGCAAAATCGTTAGGGGCAAGTTTGGTTGTTACGCCTGAGCTTTCCTTATGTGGTTATCCACCAGAAGATTTATTATTACGTACTGATTTCTTACAAGCTTGTGAAAGCGCGTTGCAAAAACTCAGTGCTTCTATTGTTGATATCACAGCAATAATAGGGCATCCGCATGTGATGGATGGCAACTGCTTTAATGCTGCTTCGGTATTGAGAAATGGCGAAATCATTGCTACGTATCATAAGCATGTATTGCCAAATTACAGCGTGTTTGATGAAAAGCGATACTTTAAGAGCGGCGATAAGCCCTTAGTATTTTTGCATGAAGGCATCAATATTGGTGTACTTATTTGTGCAGATGTGTGGGAGCCAGAGCCTGCATTGGCGGCTAAACTGGCTGGGGCAGAGCTTTTAATTGCAATTAACGCCTCGCCCTTTCATCTTGAAAAACAATCTACCCGTTTAAAAATATTGCGCAGTCGCGTGCATGAAACTGATTTAGGGATTATTTACGTCAACATGTTCGGTGGACAAGATGAACTGGTGTTTGATGGCGCGTCCTTTGCGCTCAATTCTCAAGGTGTATTAACCCACCAAATATCTGCCTATAAAAATGCGTTAAGTATTCTGCAAATTTTTAACGGCGAACCAATGCAAGCTGATTTAATGCCAGCTTTGAGTGTTGAAGCTTCTGTCTATCAAGCACTCACGCTTGGTTTGGCTGATTACATCAATAAAAATGGGTTTCCTGGTGTGGTGCTTGGTTTGTCAGGTGGTATTGACTCTGCGCTCACATTGGCGATTGCGGTAGATGCACTCGGCGCAGATAAAGTGCGTGCAGTAATGATGCCATCAGAATTCACAGCAAGTATGAGCGTGGACGATGCACGTGAGATGGCAGATATTGTAGGTGTTAAGTATACTGAAATTGCGATTAAGTCTTTGTTTGCGCAATATGTTGAAACCTTAGCGCCTCAATTTAAAAATTTACCAGATGACGCGACCGAAGAAAACTTGCAGGCGCGTATTCGCGGTATGTTGCTAATGGCGCTGTCGAATAAATTTGGTAGCATTGTGGTTACAACAGGCAATAAAAGTGAAATGGCAGTGGGTTATTGCACTTTGTATGGCGACATGGCTGGCGGATTCGCGCTACTTAAAGACGTGCCAAAAACGTTGGTATATCGCTTGGCGAATTATCGCAATACTTTATCGCATATGATTCCAGAACGTATTATTACGCGTCCGCCGTCGGCTGAGTTACGTGCTGACCAAACAGACCAAGATAGCTTGCCATCTTATGAAATTTTAGACGGCATTATGGAGGCCTATGTGGAAAATGATTTAAGCCTTGCAGATATTATCAAAATGGGTTATTCACTCGCGGATGTAAGCCGAGTGACGAGTTTGATTGACAGAAACGAATATAAGCGTCGCCAATCACCCGTGGGAGTGCGCATTACTCACAAAGGTTTTGGTAAAGATAGGCGCTATCCAATTACCGTTAAGTTAGATTTTGCTAAGTCTGGATTTAAATAGGCACTTAAAGTAATATTGAAGAATATTTGAGCCATTAATGATTGCTAATTAAAAAGTGGTCAAAAAAGCATGATAAAAATTCGTTTGCAATGTTTTTAAAGGAGCACGATTAGTATGAAAAAAATTGAAGCAGTGATTAAGCCATTTAAGCTCGATGAAGTACGCGAGGCACTTTCTAGCATTGGTGTAAATGGATTAACTGTCACTGAAGTAAAAGGTTTCGGTCGGCAAAAAGGACATACTGAGCTTTATCGCGGCGCAGAATATGTAGTAGATTTTTTACCAAAAATTAAACTTGAGTTAGTCGTCGCGGATAATATGGTAGAGTCAGCGATGGACGCGATTATTAAATCTGCGCACACAGGAAAAATCGGCGATGGCAAAATTTTTGTAAGCGCAATTGAGCAAGTTGTTCGCATTCGCACAGGCGAAACTGGCGAATCAGCTGTTTAGCATTGACTTTAAATTGTAATTATTTGAATAACCGTAAGTAAGTCGCTTGCGGTTTATTTTACGAAAATTACTCTTATAAAGCGATGTTCAGCTAACAAGTTTTAAAACTACTGTTTACTTACAGACGCCATCAATTTTAGGCGATAACAAAAATACTTAATGGTTTTTTATAGACACATTTTAGCTGGCTTAATAATTCCAGCCATAATAATCCAGCTTCAGTAAGCCAGCTTTAGTAACCCAACCAGCGCGCAGTTTGGTAAAACGCAAAACTCACCACCCAAGCTAGACTTAGCGACCAAACAATAGACAGCCACATAAATGCAGAGCTTTTAGACTCACTTTTAAGTGTGGCAATGGTAGATAAACACGGTGTATAAATTAAGGTAAATAGCATAAAGCTCATGGCTTGAACCCAGTCAATTTGCACAGCCATTTGCGCCATTAATGCATCACCTTGCAAACCATAAATCACCGCGAGTGCGCCTATAACAATTTCTTTGGCAACAAAGCCAAAAATCAAGGCAATGGCCAATTGGTTATTAATACCAAGTGGATCTAATATTGGCGCAAAAAGATGGCCAATTTGACCAGCATAAGTTTCGACACTACCTGGTGTAGCTGTCGTTGGAAAGTTAGTCATAAACCATACCAACACTACACCAATAACAATAAATTTAGTTGCGCGGGTTAAAAAATGTTGCACTTCTAGCCAGCCGCGCAAAATAATTTGGCGTAATGTGGGAAATCGATAAGGCGGCAATTCTAAAATAAACGGCTCAACATTTTGATAGCGCCCTTGGAACAAGACGGCGGTTAAAAACATCGTGAAAAAGCTCATCACATAAAGCGAAAAGAGAATAATGGGTGCTTTTGACGGGCTAAATAAAGCGGCGATGATGAAAATAAATACTTGCAGTCTTGCAGAGCAAAGCGAGAGCGGAATAACCAGCATTGTGAGAAGCCGCATTGGGCGCGAACGCATAATACGCATACCCATGAGTGCAGGCACATTGCAGCCAAAGCCCATGAGCATCATGACGAAGCCGCGACCATCTAAGCCCATTTTAGCCATGAGTGCGTCCATTAAAAAAGCCGCGCGCGATAAATAGCCGCTATCTTCAACCATGGACATGACTAAAAAAAATAAAATAATAATGGGTACAAACGCTGCTACTGTAGCCACACCATTATAAATACCATCTAACATTAAGCCACTTAGCCATGCTGGGCTACCTACGAATAAAGGCTCTAGTAGACCGCTACGTACTATATCCAGTAACCATGCTAGGCCATCTTGAAGTGGGGTACCAATGCTAAAAATAAACTGAAAAAGGATAAACATTGCAGAAAAAAATAGCGGCAGACCAAGCCATTTATGTAATAAGACTTTATCTATGTTGTCCGTAGTGTTGCCTGTAAGCGTTGTTGGAATTTGCACATACGCACTCACTAGCGCTTCCATTTCTAATTCAATTTGATTATCTTCTTGTAACTGTGCGCTAATGATTTCTGGATTTGAGGCAGGTAAGTTTTGATTGATTAAATTAGCAGTAGCTTGTAGTGCTTTAGGTAAGCCATCTCCATATTTAGCGCTAATTTGAATGACGGGCATATCCATGGCAGACGCCATGCTATCAGTGTCAATCGTTATGCCTGCGCGTTTAGCCTCATCAGTCATATTAAGGGCTAATACCATAGGTAAATTTAGCTTTTTAATCTGTAAAACTAAGGATAATTGACGGTCAATTTGTGAGCTGTTAATCAGCACTATGACTAGATCAATTGCATTATTTGATAAAAAGTGACGTACGACTTGTTCATCCTCTGAGAAGCCATGCAGGTCATAAATACCTGGCAAATCAATGAGCTCTGCAATATGTCCACCCATTAAGATTTTCGCGCTCATTAAATCCACGGTAATGCCAGGCCAATTACCCACGCGGGAAGAGGCGCCACTCATGCGATTAAAAAGTGTGGATTTCCCCGTGTTGGGCATCCCTAACAGGGCAATACGTTTCATATTGATTTATTCTTGGGCGTTAATGCGAATTCTATCTGCATCTACCTGGCGCAAAATAACATCAGTAGTACCGAGGCGAACATGTAGCGGACCGTTAAAGTTTGCGCGGCGAATGATTGATAAGCGTTTACCTACCCTAAATCCAAGTGCAGACAAGCGATGAAACAAAGATTCATCAGCTTCTATTGCAGAAATAAGTGCAGATTGACCAGTGGGTAGTTGCGATAAAAGTTGCATTTGCTTGTGTATATTACATTGGCTGAATGATAACAATTCTTATTATCTCACGAAAGGGCTTGCCAGTGCACATTGCTTAACGGCTTTAATCGATTATTTTAAAAGATTATTTTTAGAAAAATCTAACTGTAAAAAACCGTTAAGTTTTTTACAGTTAGAGGGCAAAACTGTTAATTTTTGCGTATTTTTACAATGTAAATAAATATCAGGATAGTAAAAAAGACCTCTTAAGGCTTTTTTTTATTTAAATCATTAGCTTATTAAAAATGAATTAAAAGTTACTTATCACCTTCAATTTTAGCTTTACTACGTAGTCCAGCCATCATTTTTTCTAAGTTACGTTGTTGCAAGTTTTTTTGCAAATCTTCTTTTACTTTTTCATAAGCAAGTGGCTGTGATGCACGTGTGTCGACTAACTTAATCACGTGCCAGCCAAATTGAGACTGAACTGGTGCAGCCGTTACAGCACCTTTTGCCAATGCGGCAACCCCGTCACTAAAAGGTTTTACCATTGTCGCTGGCGAAAACCAGCCTAAATCGCCACCTTTATCTTTAGAGCTTGGATCTAAAGATTTTTCTTTAGCTATTTTCGAAAAGTCGCCGCCTTTGCCTAGTTGCGCAATGATGTCTTTTGCCTCAGCTTCTGTTTTGACTAAAATGTGACGCGCACTATATTCTTTTTCGCCATAAGCTTTCTTGTATTCTTCGTAAGCGGCTTTGGTGTCAGCATCTGAAATAGGGTTCTTTTTAACATAGTCTTGTAAAAAAGTGCTTGTTAATAACTCACGGCGAGAAAGCTCTTCACGTGCAATGTAATCAGATTGCTTGTCAAGGCCGAGCTTTTGGGCTTCTTGGTAGACAAGTTCAGAATCTATTAATTTATTTACAATTGCAGTTTTAACCTGTGCATCTACCTTTTGACCCCGAGAAGTCGCTTCTTTTGCGATGTAATCGTAAACCGATTGTTTAATTTGTTTGCCATTCACAGTGGCTGCAGCGTCAGTTGCATAGCTTTGTGAAGTTAACGCTAATAATGCAACAGCAAGTAAGCTTTGAGTAAATTTCATGCATAATCCTTATGTAGTTAAAAATATATATTCAATATTGTGAGTTAATGATGAGCCAAAAATTAGCTTTCAAGCTCATCAGGCGTTGTAGCAAGAATACTTAACGCATGAATTTTAGTAGGTATTAAGTCTGAAAGTAAGTCATAAACAGCACGATGGCGCATTATGTGCGATTTTTGGTAAAAATGCGAACTAGTGATGTTAAGCCTAAAATGACAGCCACCAGTATTGCCGCTGTGACCTGCGTGAAGTGCGCTGTCGTCGGTAAGTGTAAGCTTGGTAGGCGCAAGTATTTGCAGACGTTGGGTAATTTCTTCGGTCAAGGTCATATTAGTATTAGAGCTTTAAGGTAATGTTTTTCTAAAAGGTTTTACAATCACGTTTGCATATACGCCAGCGGCTACAAAAGGGTCATTATTCGCCCAAATGGTCGCTTCATTAAGGCTATCAAATTCTGCCACAATTAAACTACCTGTAAAACCAGCGCCGCCAGGGTCATTATTATCGATTGCTGGAAATGGTCCTGCAAGTAGTAAACGACCAGTATTTTGTAAGACTTCTAAGCGCTCAAGATGTTTAGGCCTAGAAACTAAACGTTTTTCTAAGCTGTTATGCGCGTCTTCTGCCATGATTGCGAACCACATTATTTTACCTCCTTGTCATTCACTTGCTCGGTATTTTTATCATCACTAACTAAATGCTTGCTCAGTAATAAGGTTTGCCCAATGATGAATACAAACATAATGCCTGTAATGCCAAAAAGTTTAAAATCCACCCAAGTATCTTGCGAGTAATTAAATGCAACGTACAAGTTTAAAAATCCAAGCGCTACGAATAGTGCTGCCCAAGCTAAGTTTAGTTTTGCCCAAACATTATTTGGTAGATTAATTTGCTTTTCCATCATTGCTCGCATGGGGTTTTTGTTAAACAAAAATTGTGCGCCTAGCAACCCTGCGGCAAATAACCAATACAAAATTGTTGGTTTCCACTGAATAAACGTTGGGTCTTTAAAAAATAGTGTAGCACCACCAAACAAAGTAATGATTACGCCGCTGACTAACAACATTTTTTCTACTTTACCGTAACGAATTTTGCAGTAAATAATTTGTGCTAAAGTAGCCACAATAGCCACTGCTGTGGCTGTGTAAATGCCAAAAAATTTAAACGTTATAAAAAATAAAATAACAGGAAATAAATCAAATATGAACTTCATGCGTACTTTCAAATATTTATAAGAACAGACCGCTATTTTGCTATGATTGATGTTGCGCTACAAGGATTAAATTTCAAGTTGTTTTTGAAAGTTATTATAGAAATAAAAAACGTTTAAAACCGCCCATTAAATGCCATTTACAATCGATTTACACGCACACTCCAATATTTCTGACGGCATACTGACGCCAGAAGAGCTTATTGAGCACGCCGCAATGCATAGGGTAGATGTGCTCGCCCTTACCGACCATGATGATGTAAGCGGTTTAGAAATAGCAGCGCGCGAAGCCAAGCGCTGGGATATCAGACTCATCAATGGCGTTGAAATTTCTGTGACTTGGAAAAAACGTACTATTCATATTCTCGGTTTAAAAATTGACCCTGAATATGCACCGCTAAAAAATGGCTTAGCAGAAATTCGTAAAGGTCGACACGTGCGCGCAGAAGGTATGGCAGCGGGTCTGAGTAAAGTTGGCATTGCAGGTAGCTTAGAAGGCGCGTATCACTATGCACAGGAAGGCATTATTTCTCGTACGCATTTTGCACGATTTTTAGTCAATAACGGAATTTGCAAAGACAATAAATCTGTTTTTAAAAATTATTTAGTAAAAGGTAAGCCAGGCTATGTTGAGCACGAATGGGCTAGCTTAGAAGATGCAGTAAATTGGATTGTTACTAGCGGCGGCGTAGCGGTCATAGCGCACCCTGGGCGCTATGACTTAGGTCGCACTAATATGTTGTTGCTATTAGAAGAATTTAGGTCGCATGGTGGCACGGCGATTGAGGTGGTCACAGGTAGCCATACCGTTGACCAATATAGTGAGTTTGCAAAATACGCACATCAGTTTGGTTTGCATGCCTCGCTAGGTTCTGATTACCACGGTAAAGGGATTAGTTTTATGGAGATGGGCAGATTGCCAGCCTTGCCTAGCAACTGTATACCTGTTTGGCACGATTGGCCTGAAGCAACGTTGTCAGAGCGTTCTTTTGCGATCAAAACTTAACGCATTTTTACAGACACATTTTTAAAATATAATTTTTAATCGCACAGACAATGTCGCAATTTTTCAACATCAATTTAGATAATCCACAAGCGCGGCTTATTATGCAAACATCGGAGTTGTTGCAAGCAGGTGGTGTGATTGCGTACCCAACAGACTCTGGTTATGCACTTGGCTGTATGCTGGGTAACAGTGCCGCGCAAACGCGTATACGCCAAATTCGCGGGGTGGATGACAAACATTTATTTACGCTTATTTGCCGCAATTTGAGCGAGTTAGGTAATTACGCTATTGTAAGCAATAGCCAGTTTCGGTTACTTAAAGCCAACACGCCGGGTGCGTATACGTTTATTTTAAATGCCACACGTGAAGTACCTCGCAAATTGCAGCACCCTAAACGCAACACTATTGGTATTCGCGTGCCAAACCATAAGGTGGTGCATGCGATATTAGATGCGCTAGATGCGCCATTATTGAGCATGACATTGAGTGTGCATGATGATAATAAGGAAGACATTGCTTTTGCAGAGCCGTGGCAAATACGTGAGCGATTAAAAAACTTAGTCGATTTAGTCATTGATGTAAACCATGACGAGCAAGGCCAAACGACCGTGATTGATTTAACTAGCGATGCCCCAACATTAATACGTGTAGGCTTAGGTGATTTAACACCTTTTGGGTTAAACGACTAAAATTTAATTGAGAGAGTAAATTTACTAAATATTATGGAATTATCTATCATACAAAAAATCGCTATTTATGCGTTGCCAGTGATTTTTGCAATTACAGTGCACGAGGCAGCGCATGGATACGCAGCCAGACATTTTGGCGATATGACGGCATATCATGCAGGACGAATTACTCTAAACCCACTTAAGCATATTGACCCATTTGGCACCATTTTATTGCCAGCGCTTACCATTATGTTGGGTGGTATTTTATTTGGTTGGGCAAAGCCAGTGCCAGTGGATTTTAGTCGGCTACGTAACCCTAAAAAAGATATGCTTTGGGTGGCTGCTGCGGGCCCAGCTTCTAATTTTTTGATGGCGATTTTTTGGGCAATTGCGCTCAAATATTCAATCTCAGCGCCAGAATCCATCACGATACCATTGGCTCTAATGGCAAAAGCAGGCATTGCGATTAATGTCGTGCTAATGGTACTTAATTTGCTGCCTCTACCACCTTTAGATGGTGGCAGAATTGCCGTCAGTTTATTGCCAACCCATCTAGCGAGGCCTTTTTCACAAATTGAGCGTTATGGGTTTGTCATTTTAATCGTGCTGTTATTCACTGGTATCTTAAGTAAAATCTTAGGACCGCTCGTAAATTTTGTTTACAGCTTAATATTAACTGTGTTTGGCTGATAAATTAGGCGCGTATATATACTTATTTGTATAATAACAATTCATCAAAATTAAGGTTTTTTGCACATGGCAATAGAACGTGTTTTATCAGGCATGCGCCCCACAGGCAATTTGCATTTGGGGCATTACAATGGCGTGTTAAAAAATTGGATTAAACTTCAACACGAGTATGAATGTCTATTTTTTGTGGCAGATTGGCACGCATTAACCACCCATTACGATACGCCGGAAATTATTGAAGAAAGTGTATGGGAAATGGTCGTAGACTGGCTCGCAGCTGGTGTTGACCCTTCGAACGCTACGATTTTTATTCAATCTCGAGTGCCTGAACATGCAGAATTACATACGCTACTTAGTATGATTACGCCACTAAGCTGGCTTGAGCGAGTGCCTACTTACAAAGATCAACAAGAAAAATTAGCGAGTAAAGATTTATCGACTTACGGCTTTTTGGGCTATCCGCTACTACAAAGCGCGGATATTTTAATTTATAAAGCCAGCCAAGTGCCTGTTGGTGAAGATCAAATTCCACACATTGAATTTACCCGCGAAATTGCGCGCAGGTTTAACCATATCTATGGCAAAGAAAAAGGCTTTGAAGAAAAAGCCGAAGCGGCTATTAAAAAACTAGGCAGTAAAAAAGGTGGTTTGTATGAAGAAATGCGCAGGGCATACCAAACCAGTGGCGATGAAGAAGCGTTAGAAGCCGCACGCGCTTTGATAGAAGAGCAGCAAGGCATGAGCATGGGCGATAAAGAGCGCCTACTTGGCTATCTTGAAGGCGGTGGTAAAATTATTTTAGTTGAACCAGAATACAAACTCACGCCTGCTTCTAAAATGCCCGGTCTTGATGGGCAAAAAATGTCTAAGTCATATAACAACACTATTTCATTACGTGAAAACGTAGACTCAGTCGCAAAAAAAATTAAAACTATGCCGACAGACCCCGCCCGCGTGCGCCGCACAGACCCCGGCGACCCAGCAAAATGTCCTGTATGGCAATTGCATGAAATTTATTCACCAGAAAGTACCCAGCAATGGGTGCAAAATGGTTGCAGAACTGCGTCTATCGGTTGTATTGAATGTAAAGGCCCAGTCATTGAGGGAGTGTTGGCAGAGCTAAAACCGATTCAAGAACGCGCAGCACAATATGCGCAAGACCCGACGTTAGTTAAAAACATAGTGGCAGAGGGCTGTGAAAAAGCGCGTAAGTTAGCGCGGGAAACTATGCGTGAAGTGCGCGATGTGATGGGATTGAATTACAGTTAATATGAGTCATTGGTTAGCATTAGCGATTGCAATTGTTGCTGAAGTGGTTGCAACTTCCATGTTAAAAAAAACTGCTGAATTCACAAAGCTTTTACCATCAGTGATTGTGGTAATTGGATACGCAGCAGCATTTTATTTTATGACACTAAGTTTGCGTGTATTGCCAGTAGGAATCATGTATGCAATATGGGCTGGCATGGGGATTGTATTGGTGGCAGTCATCGGTTGGGTTTTCTATAGACAAGTTCTTGATTTACCTGCGATTATTGGGCTCGTGCTCATTATTTCTGGCGTTGTTGTAATTAATGTATTTTCTAAAACGGTGAATCATTAATTAGTTGATGAAAATACCCAAGACCACATTTGAGATTGCAAACTACTTATGATTGAAGCGCCTATCAACGCAAAAATTAAGGGAGAAGCGTTTACCTCGCTACCACAAGATCTTTATATTCCGCCGGATGCGCTTGAGGTGTTTTTAGAAACCTTTGAAGGGCCGCTCGATTTACTGCTGTACTTAATCCGTAAACATAATTTAGATATTTTAGATATTCCAATGGCAGATTTAACACGCCAATATATGCAATATGTTGAAAAAATGCACGCCATTAAGTTGGAGTTAGCCGCCGATTATTTACTCATGTCAGCGATGCTCATTGAAATTAAATCACGCATGTTACTGCCTAAGCCAGCGGATATTGAATCTGAGGACGATCCACGCGCTGAATTAGTGCGGCGTTTAATGGAATATGAGGCTATTAAATTAGTCGCGCAACGTCTAGATGAAATGCCAAAAGTGGGTGAAGATATTATTGTAGCGAATGCATATTATCAGCATATTAGCGACATCAAACCGCCAGAAGTCAGTTTGGATGATTTGGCAGAATCTTGGCGCAATGTGCTTAAACGCGCAAGCCACTACAAACATCACAAAGTCAGTCGTGAAGAACTTTCTGTGCGAGAACATATGAGCATTATTTTAAGACGATTAAAAACTGATAAGTTGGTAGAGTTTTCGCAGCTATTTGATATTGTGCAAGACGGAATGCCTAAGCTCGTGGTATATTTTTTAGCGATTTTAGAACTAGCGCGTGAAGGTTTATTGCGCATGACACAACAAGCGCCTTTTTCACCAATTTACTTGCAGATTAGCATTCAAGAGTAAAGTGATGAGCCAAATTAATAATCCGAGCAACATTAAAGAGCTTAAAAATATTTTAGAAGCCGCACTACTCACTTCACATGAACCTTTGTCGTTAGATGATATGACTCGATTATTTTCTGAGCGTATGGAGCGCACAACACTCAGAATGCTATTGGATGAGCTGAAGCAAGATTGGTCTTTTGGTAGTCAAAAATCTACAATGGAATTAGTGCAAGTGGCCACGGGTTATCGCTTTCAAGCGCGCAGTGAGTATGCAAATTATTTAGCAAAAATGTGCCCAGAAAAACAGGTTAAGTATTCGCGTGCGGTGATGGAAACTTTAGCAATTATTGCTTATAAACAACCTGTCACGCGTGGTGATATCGAACAAATTCGAGGTGTAGCGGTAAACCCAAATGTGATGCGTCAGTTACAAGAGCGCGATTGGATTGATGTTATAGGTCAGCGTGACGTGCCTGGCAGGCCATCGCTTTATGCAACGACTAAGATTTTTTTAGACGACCTTAATTTAAGATCACTATCAGAATTACCTGCTATGGAAGATTTTGCCCAGCAAGAAATTCCACTTGATAGCTAAGGTATATCCTCGACTGATTTTTATATTGTTAAGCGATTATGGTTAACTACGGTAAAATGCACACTTAACGATTAAACTGAGTTTCACATGGCACGTCCTTTTAAGCAACAACGCGACCCACAGCGCACCGTCCGCAGACCTACTACTAATTTCACAAAAATTGCGGTTGATCCTAATGCACTACCAGAACCTACACAACGTTTGCATAAGTTGTTAGCCACGGCTGGCTTAGGCTCGCGCCGAGATATGGAAACGTTAATTGCAAGTGGACGGGTTACCATCAACGGTCAGCCTGCAACTGTTGGCGCTGGTGTGACCCAGCACGATATAGTACGTTTGGATAGTCGACCATTACGTTTACAATTTGAAGCGGAGTTGCCACAAGTATTGCTATATCACAAGCCAGAAGGCGAAATTGTAAGTGCGGATGACCCTGAAGGGCGCACTAGCGTATTCGATAAATTGCCCAAAGTAAAAAACGGTAAATGGATTGCCATTGGCCGTTTGGATATGAATACCAGCGGCTTATTGATTTTTACGACCTCAGGCGATTTAGCAAACCGTTTTATGCATCCGCGTTATGAAGTAGAGCGTGAATACGCAGTGCGTATTTTTGGCGAGTTGTCAGAAGGTCAAATAGCTCAGTTAAAAGAGGGTATTGAGTTAGAAGATGGCCCTGCGAATTTTGATAGTATTATTCCGCAAGGTGGAGAGGGTGCAAATCATTGGTATCAAGTCATTTTACGTGAAGGTCGTAATCGCGAAGTGCGCCGTTTGTTTGAAGCGTTTCAATTGCCTGTTAGCCGTTTAATGCGTGTGCGCTTCGGCCCTGTGAACTTACCACCACGTGTTAAACGTGGGCAAATGCTTAAACTAGACCAAAAAGAAGTCGTTGGTTTGCTTGAGTGGGCAGAATTAGCCGTGCCAAGTACACCTTTAAGGCAATTAAATCAGCGTGAAAAAGATAAAGCCAGCACGGTATTTATGCCAAAAGTACGCAAACAGCGAGCGAGCGTGCTAGACCGCGCGCCACGCGAATTTGTTGAGGGCGCAAAACCATACCGTGGTAAAAGTGATGGCGCACGTGGTGACAATAGATCTAGTAACAGACAATCAGAAGCGCCGAAAAAAGCTACGCCACGTAAACCTGCAAACCGCCGTGTGCGTCAAAGCAGTGATATTCCTGCGGCAAAACCTACCAAAGCTCGGACTAGTAGTCCTAAAAAATAATTGCTAAAAAATGTGTCTGTAGATTAACGTTAAGTTAATTGACACAAAGCGGCATAGTGGTTAAGTTTTGCATTTGCTTTTATCGACACATTATCTTTAAGGCTTAAGCTTTAGCCAAACGTAATAAAGAAGTCACTTCTAGCTTGCGTGCTTTATGAAGTGGGTCGCTAGCATCTAGCACTTTTTTGTGTTGTGCTTTGGCGTCCATTTTTTCAATCACGCGCAAGCCTGCAGCGGTAATTAAATTCTGAACCTCGTCTTTAGTGCGTAATCCTAAAAGTTCTGCAAAGTTAGATAGAATTAGCCAAGCTTCGCCATCATTCGCCAAACGTTCGCCTAAACCGTTTAAAAAGCCTTTTAGCATTTGGCTATTTTCGTCATACACTGCCCGCTCCAACATGCTACTTGGTCTTGCTGGAAGCCAAGGTGGGTTGCAAACAATTAAATTTGCCTTACCAACGCTGCTTTCTGGAAATAAATCTGCAAAAGCTAATGACACTGTATTTTTTAAATTAAGCAGCGCTATATTTTTTTCAGCGCACGCTAGAGCGCGCTCAGAATTATCTGTAGCGATAATTTTAGTAACACCTCGGTTGGCTAAAATTGCCGCTAAAACGCCAGTACCTGTGCCAATATCAAACGCTAAGTTGCAGTTTTTTGGCAAAGGTGAGCTATCTACCAAGCTTAAATATTCGCCACGAATCGGCGAGAAAACAGCATAACTTGGATAAATTTTAGCATTCATAATAGGAACATCCACACCATTTTTGCTCCATTCATACGCGCCATTTAAGCCTAAAAGTTCACGTAAAGACACGACAAAATTATGTGTGCTTTTGCCATATGCATGTTCGCATGCGGCCTTAACATCTGGTGCTCGGCGTAAATTAATGTGGTAACCCACACTAACTTCAATCACTAACATGCCTAAAATCCGCGCTTTTTGTGATTGCGCTTGACGGTGTAAATGAAATGCCTGCGTTAAATCATCGGGCGCTTTTTTAGGCTTTTTGCCAGGCCTGTCAATGCGGCGAGAAAGCGCTTGTAGCAATTGTTTTGCGTTTTGGTAATCACCACGCCATAGCAATGCAGTGCCTTCACAGCACAGTTTATAAGCGGCATCTGCAGCAGTGGTGTCGTTGGTAATTTGCACTTTTTTAGGTGGCA
This sequence comes from Methylotenera sp., assembly GCA_041687795.1. Classification (GTDB taxonomy): domain Bacteria; phylum Pseudomonadota; class Gammaproteobacteria; order Burkholderiales; family Methylophilaceae; genus Methylotenera. The sequence continues at coordinate 26,628 of JBDNJL010000047.1, forward strand.
AAGCACCATTTTCAGATTGCCAAGTTGCACTATGTGCTTTATTATTTTCTTGCCATTGAAATAAACTTGGCGCAGCGTTTAAAGCGGTGTTGCTAGTAGAATTGTTCAAAATAACCTATTCAAAATAAGCCACAAGCTGTGACTTGGTCAATAAAAATACTAATTGATTGCCTGAAGAAACCTCAAGCCAAATAAATCCTAAATCAGGATACGCTGCAATTAAAGCTTCGCGGTTGTGGCCAATTTCCACAATTAACAAACCATCGTCATGTAAATACTTTGCCGCTTCGCGTAATAAAGTATGCGTATGGTCTAAGCCGTCTGCACCACTGCCAAGGGCTAATTGCGGTTCGTTTTGATACTCTGCAGGTAGCGTCGACATTGATGGGGCGTCAACATAAGGTGGATTGCTAATAATTACATCATATTCTTTGCCCTCAAGCGCGCTAAACATATCAGATTGAATCGCTGTTATTTGCTCTTCCAACCCATAGTTTTGAATATTAATATTGGCCACATCAATCGCATCTGCTGAAATATCAATCACATCAATCGCCGCGTTAGGAAAGCTATTAGCCAGCAAAATGCCCAAACAACCACTACCTGTGCAAATATCTGCTGCGCTTTCCAACATTTCTGGAAATTCAACCCAAGGATGTAAATGGTCGTTTAATAGTTCAGCAATAAAAGAGCGCGGCACAATCACGCGCTCATCTACATAAAATTTAAAACCCTGCAGCCAAGCTTCTTTTAGAAGATACGCTGTAGGAGTATGATTGATAATCCGTTGCTCTATTAAAATGGCTAAATTACTACGTTCTACACTCGTGATACGTGCGTCTAAAAAATTATTCAACGTGTCATGCGGCAGATGTAACGAACTTAAAATCAGCCAAACTGCTTCATCATAAGCGTTGTCTGTACCATGACCAAAAAAAATGTCCGAAGCTTCAAACTGGCTTACTGTAAAACGTAGCCAATCTCGTATTGTGACCAGTTCAGATTGAATCGTTTGGCTAATAGGTAATAGTTTCATATAAAAATGTGTCCGTAAAAAACCGTTAAGTTTTTTACATTTAGAGAGTTTAATTGATTGAGTATTTTGCTTGGACTGGTTTTAAACGCCTTATTTAACGAGTAAAAGTTTTTCCATTGTGAGTTTGTAAGTTTCTTTTAATGGCTCAATATCTGCCACACCCACACATTCATTTAACTTATGTATCGTAGCGTTTAATGGACCAAACTCAATCACTTGTTTGCAAATATCTGCAATAAATCTACCGTCAGAAGTGCCACCAGTTGTCGATAGTTCAGGCGTGACGCCGTAGCTCCGTGTAATTGCATCACTAATTGCCTCTACCAAATTTCCACGTGGCGTAATGTAAGGTGGTGAATACTCCCACTCAATACTGTAATCTAAAGTGTGTTTATCTAGAATTGCTTGTGTACGTGATTTTAAATTTGCTTCTGTACTGGCAGTACAAAATCTAAAGTTAAATAAAATCTCCACTTCACCAGGTACCACATTAGTTGCGCCTGTGCCGCCGTTCATATTGCTAATTTGCCATGAGGTTGGTGGAAAGTATTCATTGCCTGTATCCCAAACGGTTTCTACCATGTCTTTAATAGCAGGCGCGACCATGTGGATTGGGTTTTTAACCAAGTGTGGATAGGCAATGTGGCCTTGTAAACCTTTTACTATTAGCTTGCCAGAAAGTGATCCGCGACGACCGTTTTTAATCATGTCGCCCACTACTTTGTTACTAGTTGGTTCGCCCACAATACAATAGTCAATCAACTCATTGCGTGTTTTTAAAGCATCAACTACTTTAACCGTGCCATCTACCGCCACACCTTCTTCATCAGAAGTAATGAGTAACCCAATGGAGCCTGGATGGTTTGGATGTTCGGCTACAAATTCTTCAATGCTTATAATAAAGGCTGCGAGTGATGTTTTCATATCTGCAGCACCACGTGCGTACAGCATGCCATCCTTAATGGTTGGCTCAAATGGCGGCGTATGCCATTTTTCTAAAGGACCAGTTGGCACAACATCTGTATGACCTGCAAATACCAGCAATGGACCAGAAGTGCCACGTCGAGCATATAAGTTATCTACATCACCAAAACGCATGCGCTCAATTTTAAAGCCTAATGGTTCTAAGCGAGAAATCATCAGTTCTTGGCAACCTGCATCTTTGGGCGTATTTGAACGGCGGGTAAGTAAGTCAATCGCTAAACTTAGGGTTTTGCTGTGTGTTGTAGTCATATTGTTTTAATCTTGTGAAGGATTTAAGAGTGTTTGGTAAACCTCTTTTGAAAAACCAAGGGCAATAACTTTGCCGCCTTTAACTAATACTGGGCGTTTAATGGCAGAGGGTTTTACTAGCATAAATTGCATGGCGGATTTAGCATCAACAACAGCTTTTTTTTCTGCATCAGATGCGTTGCGCCAAGTCATTCCAGCGCGATTAATTAGATTTTCCCATGGCTGCTGATTGAGCCAGTCTTCTAGTAATGCTTGATTTAGACCTTGTTTTTTAAAGTCATGAAACCCAAAACTAACGTGATGGGCACTTAACCAATCGCGGGCTTTTTTAACGGTACTGCAATTAGAAATACCAAATAACTGCATGCTGAAACTTTAACTAATATTCTATAAAAGTCTATTTTAACATTTTTACACGTTTTAGCTGTTTTAAGGTGATGGTTTATAGATTTGGCTATAAATTTAACTAGATTTTTTAAGACCATCAATTGAAAATTGACCAGTGCATTCGTAATGAATACTTAATTTCTTAAGTAAGCGTATGAGTTTTTCTTCTGGCACAGGGCGTGCGATTAAAAATCCTTGCATTTGATCGCAGCCGAGTTCAGCAAGTAATCTACGTTGGTCTTCGGTTTCAACTCCCTCAGCTACAACGTTTAACTCTAATACGTGAGCAACTTCTATTATTGCATGCACAATACCCAATGTTTTGTGATTTGTAGCAATATTTGCGATAAACATAGGGTCAAGTTTTAGTTCATTGATAGATAAGTTTTGCAAATAAGCCAAGCTTGAGGGTTGCATACCAAAGTCATCAATAGCTACTTTTAAGTCAGCCGTTTTAAAGCGTGCTAATAAATCATTAAACAATATTTGATTTTTAATTGCTGCAGTTTCCGTCACTTCAAACATTAAACTATAAGTAGGTAAGTTGTAGCGTTTAAGCGCGCCTAATACATCATGAACTAATAGCTCATTTCTGAGTTGCTGATGTGATAAATTGATGGAAATATTAAATGGAATGTGTAAATAATTTAAGCGATGCAAGGTTCTACAGCACTCTTCTACCACCCAATTACTAATCGCGAAGCTTAAACCGAGGCGCTCTGCTGCTTGCATAAAGTCAGCATGATGTAACAAGCCTTTTACTGGGTGCTCCCAGCGCAATAGTGCCTCTGCCCCAACTGGGGCGCGAGTAACACTATCAATTTTTACTTGATAATGTAGTTTTAGTTCGTCATTGGCTAACGCATGTTTTAAGTCTTGTTGAATCTCTAATAACTGGTCTGAAGCTGAGGCCAGCTCAGCATCAAAAAACCTAAATTGATTCTTACCATCTTTTTTAGCGCGATACATTGACGTATCTGCTGCACTCATAAGCTGAGGAATATTGCCATCGCGAGGGAATAACGCAACGCCAATAGATACAGTGACATTTAAGTTTGCCAATTTTGACAGGGTAATCTCACGAATAGAAGCGACCATGCGATCTACAATTGCAACACAATCAGCGTTGGATTTTACTTCTTCAATCAACGCAATAAACTCATCACCACCAATGCGCGCTACTTCATCACAACCACGTACCGCAGAAACTAGCGCCTTTGCAACAGCTTGTAATACCTCATCACCTACTGTGTGACCATGCATATCGTTAATAGACTTAAAATTATCAATATCAATATATGCCACAGTCATGCTCGTACCAGTTCTTTCACATCTTCTGGCAGCAGCCTCAAGCTGTTGCATTATAGCGCGGCGATTTGGTAGCTCGGTTAAAGTATCCACCAACGCCATTTGCGATAAATGTTCCCGTGAGTGCTGTGATGAAGTGTTTTTGCTTCGTAAATATAGGTCTATTACAGAGATTGTTAGGGTTGCAAGTACTAAACTCGTGATGCATAGTGCTGTTGTAAGTAAAACAATCGGCGGAAGGTTGTTAATGCTGAAGGTGCAAATTGCGTAAATAAACCAAGCGCCCAAAAGAGTTGTGCTAAAACCAACTACAAGCCAGTATTTAGCCTGCTTAGGGGAGTTGTACCATCTGCTAGTGGCTAGCCCAAAAGCAGTGATGGACGACATAAAGGCTACTATCATCGCAATGACAATAGGCCATAAACTATGTAGATCAATAAAGTTGAGCATTGTAAGACGGGCCTTTCTTGGCGCGTATTAATTACTTATCTAAGCTGCAAATATTATTCCATTTTTAGTGTTGAAGTTTTGACAGTATGACTAGAAATCATACAGATAGTTAACGTTATAATTTTATTTAACCATAAAAAACAAGGGGTTAAAAATTATTAAATCTAAAAATTACTTTTTAAATAAATTGTACTAGACTGTATATACGAAAAAACACCCATATAAGATGGATGTTTTATTGAAGCGTTACAAAAGCTTAGTCAAATTTTGTCACTTTTTACAATGAAAGTTTACAAAAAATGACAGAAGTCGACATCAGTATCGCATGATTGAATTTTAATTAATTGTTAAATGCCACGAAGTAAATCATTAATACCTACTTTGCCTAATGTTTTTTCATCTACTTTTTTAACGATGACAGCGCAATATAAGCTGTAACTCCCGTCTTTTGAAGGTAAGTTACCAGAAACGACTACTGAACCTGACGGCACACGACCATATGTGACGCTACCCGTTTCGCGGTCATAAATTTTGGTTGATTGGCCAATATACACGCCCATAGAAATCACACAATTGTCTTCTACAATAACGCCTTCAACCACTTCAGAACGCGCACCGACAAAACAATTATCGCCAATAATAGTTGGCCCAGCTTGCACTGGCTCTAATACGCCGCCAATACCCACGCCACCGCTTAAATGTACGTTTTTACCAATTTGCGCGCATGAGCCTACCGTTGCCCATGTGTCTACCATTGTGCCTTCGCCAACGTATGCACCAATATTTACATAACTAGGCATCAACACTGCATTTTTACCGATGAATGAACCACGGCGAACGATTGCGTTTGGCACCACACGGAAGCCACCAGCTTTAAAGTCTTCTTCAGAATAATCGGCAAATTTTGGCGGTACTTTATCAAAATACTTGGTGCAGCCGCCATCTAAAAGCACGTTATCTTCTAATCTAAATGAAAGCAATACTGCTTTTTTAAGCCATTGATGCGTTTCCCAATTTTGCGTTGTGCCTATGCGCGATGCCACGCGCAATTTACCGGCGTCAAGATCTGCCATTACGCTGGTAACAGCGTATTTTAGCTCGTTAGTAGCATTCGCTGGGTTGATATTTGCGCGGTCTTCAAAGGCGCTTTCAATAATTTTTTGTAATTGGCTCATGGTAAATTTAGATTAACTTTCAAATAAAAAGGGTAAAAACTTAATTCAGTATTTTACCCTAAAGTATTGCTAAAGCAGAGTGGCAACACTTAACCACTTTAACCTTTTTGTTTTAAATAAACTTAACGCTTATTTACAGACACATCTTAGCGATACTTAAGCGCTATTGTGACTATGATTTTTTAGCTTTTGCTGCTTCGTATAATGGCCATACCTTTGGTGCTAAGGCACGTAAATCAGCAATTCTATTTTCATTGGCTGGGTGAGTGCTTAAAAACTCAGGTTGCTTAGCACCGCCTTGTGCGTTCATTTTTTGCCATAAGGTTATGGCCGCGTCTGGATTAAAACCAGCGCGTGCCGCCAGTTCTAAGCCAATTTTATCGGCTTCACGTTCTTGCTCACGACCGTTTGGTAGCGCAAAGAACAATGTTGTACCCAACGCTGCTGCTTGTGTGCCAGCGCCGGCCAAGCTTGAATTTTTTGATGTACCTAAATAAACGGCCAAACCTGCCAAACCAACCTGCTGAACAAGTGCTGTAGACATGCGCTCGCGACCGTGTTCGCGTAGAGCGTGGGCAATTTCATGGCCGATTACTGCGGCTAGCTCATCATCCGTAGTTTTAATTTTTTCAATTAAGCCAGTAAACACCATAATTTTTCCGCCAGGCATGCAGTAGGCATTTATTTGGTCATTGGTTTCTACGTTAATTTCCCAGTTCCATTTGGCTGCATCGGGCCTAAATATTCCGACTTGCGCGATAAGTTTATTGGAAATTGTACGTACACGTTCAACCTGGACTTTGTCTATATTAAGCGTTTTTTTGTTGCCTACTTCTTTAAGTGTTTGCAGATACGAAGCATTTGACATATTTTCAACCTGTGATTCTGGCAGCAATAAAAGCTGCGAACGACTGACACCAGAAACGCTATCTTTTGTGGTAGTTGCGCAACTTGAAAGTTGCGTTGCAAATGCTACGGTAAGTATTAATGCTATATTTTTAATTTTCATTTGGTATCCTCAATAACTTGCAGCTGTAACTTGTTGATTGATATTTGATACTCTATTACTAGCTAAAACATTAACGTTTAATATTGCTAAAAGGTGTACTGCTAGTTTAAATTGAGTCTAAAACGTCATTTGTGAACCAAGTTCTACTACTCTGTTAGGTGGAAGTTTAAACTGGTTGGTAATGGTTTCAGCACTTCTAAATAAGCCAATAAATATTTTTTTACGCCATAGCGACATTTCAGTATTGCCGTTAGCAATTAAAATTTCTTTACCAATAAAGTAAGACGTATCCATTGCATCCAAGCTTAAACCTTTGACTTCGCAAAGTAGTAGATCTTTAGGCAAGTTTGGCTCATCTTTAAACCCATAGGCTACGCTTACTTTATAAAAGTTATACGGTAGCATTTCTACTTCAACACGTTCTTCGTTTGAAGTGTGAGGGAAGTCTGTAAAACGTACCGTCAAAATAATTACTTTTTCATGCAATACTTTATTATGTTTTAAATTATGAAGCATCGCATGCGGAACGCCCTCAGGGTTAGGCGTCATAAACACCGCAGTGCCTGGAACACGTGTAGGCGGGTGAGCGCCAACAGCTTCAACAAACGGCTCTAATGCCATTGCTTCGTCTTTAAGGCGGTGAAAAATAATACTCCGACCGGTTTTCCAAGTGAGCATTAAAGTAAATATAAAAATACCTATCACCAATGGCACCCAGCCACCATCAGGAATTTTTAGCACATTGGCACTAAAGAATGCGATATCAACTACCAAGAACATAGTGATTAATAGACCAGTTTTAAGTCTGCTCCAACCCCAAATATTATGGAATACAATGCCTGCTAGTAGCGTTGTAATTACCATATCACCTGTCACTGCAATTCCGTAAGCTGCCGCTAAATCGCCTGAAGAGCCAAAGCTTACTACCAAGACCATCACGCCAATCATTAGGCCCCAGTTAACACGTGGCATATACACTTGGCCTTCTTGACTTTCTGAGGTGTGCTCAACGTGCATGCGCGGTAAATAGCCAAGTTGTAAGGCTTGTCTGGAAACTGAAAAAGCGCCTGTAATAACTGCTTGTGAGGCAATAACGGCAGCCATAGTAGCTAATATAATCAGCGGGAAAAGCATCCACTCTGGCGCGAGTAAATAAAACGGATTTTTAACAGTTGTTGGGTCTTTTAGTATCATTGCCCCTTGGCCGAAGTAATTTAAAATCAGCGAAGGTAATACCAAACCAAACCAAGCTAAGCGTATTGGTATGCGACCAAAATGACCCATATCTGCATATAAAGCCTCGGCTCCCGTTACAGCTAATACGACAGCGCCTAATGCTACAAAAGCTATCCATGGAGCATGTAAAAAAAACTTTACTGCATGAACAGGGTTAAGTGCATTCAATATGCTTAAATTATCCAATATACTTATAAAGCCCAATGTGCCCAATGTACCAAACCATAACAACATGACTGGACCAAAAAATGCGCCGACTAAAGCTGTGCCTTTGCTTTGCGCCCAAAAAAGGGCAAACAATACGCCTAAGGTAATAGGTAAAATAAGCGGATGCAACACCGGTGCAGCGACTTCTAACCCTTCAACAGCAGAGAGTACGGAAATTGCTGGGGTAATCAGACCATCTGCGTAAAACATGCAGGCACCCAGAATACCTAACATCATAATAAGTTGTTGTTTTTTTTGATTTTGGCCTGCGCTACGGCTAGCTTGGGCAATTAGCGCCATAATCCCGCCTTCGCCACGGTTATCTGCACGCATAATAAACGCTACATACTTTATCGAAACGACCAAGATAAGCGCCCAAACAATAAGCGATAGAATGCCGTACATATTAAGCTCGGTTAGCGCGACAGGGTGATGACCAACTGAAAACACTTCTTTCATTGTATACAAAGGGCTAGTACCAATGTCGCCAAACACTACGCCTAATGCGGCTAAAGTGAGTGCAGAGAGCTTAGTTTTACTGCCAGTAGGAGATGACATTAAAATACAGTAATTACACGAGGATGTTTATTATCAATCAACTGCATGACTTATCCAACTGATTTTTAATGAAACTTTTTAATTGTTTGTAAAATAATGTTGCCTATTACATGCAGGTTTTAATTTGGTTGCTAATTTTTTACTTGTACAATTGTGGCCTCTGCTTGACCTTCAGCAAAAGTAAGTTTTACATTTTCGCCACTATTTAATAGTTGAGCATTCGCTATTACTTGACCAGCTTGATTTTGCACATATGCGTATCCACGCGAGAGTACGGCTTGTGGGTTTAAATGTTGCAAGTTTTGTTGCAAGCGTAATAGCTGTTGTTGCTCGCCGTTGAATATTTGCAGCATATTGACTTTTAAACGATATGCAGTTTGACTAAGTTGTGTGCGCTGTTGGGTGATTTTTTGCATCGGCGACATCAAATTGCGCGCTAGATAATCAAGCGATTGCTCACGTCGGCGCAGTATGAATTGCATATTACGATTCAATTGTAGCCTTAGTTGTTGCAAACCATTGATAAGCTGTATTGCATCTGGCGTAGCAAGCTCGGCAGCGGCGGTTGGTGTTGCGGCGCGGATATCTGCTACAAAATCACAAATCGTAAAATCTGTTTCATGCCCCACACCGCTGATGGTTGGAATGTCACAGTTAAAAATTGCACGTGCGACAATTTCTTCATTGAATTGCCATAAATCTTCAATACTGCCACCGCCGCGACATATAATCAGCACATCACATTCTGCTCGCTTATTTGCTTGGTTAATTGCATCTGCAATCAGTCTAGCGGAGCCTTTGCCTTGCACTGGCGTTGGGTAAATAACTACAGGAATACTTGGCATTCGGCGCTTTAACGTGGTGAGTACATCTATTAATGCCGCAGTGTCAGGTGAGGTAACAATTCCAATACATTTGGGTAAAAAACTTAACGGTTTTTTATAAACACTTGCGAACAAACCTTCAAGTTCAAGTTTGTTTTTCAAAGCTTCGAAAGCTTCAAATAGTGCCCCTAAACCAGCCCGTTGTAAAAACTCAATTGTCAGCTGAAACTCTCCGCGCGCTTCGTACAAAGTCACCAAAGCGCGAGCTTCAACCTTGTCGCCTTCTTTCGGAACCCAGCTTAAATAGGTATTGCGCCCTTTAAACATTATGCAACGCACTTGCGCGCCAGTATCTTTTAATGAAAAATACCAATGCCCAGAAGCGGCGCGCGTTAAGTTTGAAATTTCACCTGACACCCAAAATAGTGGAAAGCACTGCGCTAAAACATCGCGCGCTAAACGATTAAGCTCAGTCACGGTCAATATTTGAGGAGGCGCTTTTGCTACCTCACTTATTTGCGCCGCCGAATAGTCAATATCATTCATAAACAAGCCATTTTGCTTAGTGTTGTTTTCTTTCATAAGTTATATTATCCATTACAATGTAATAAATTATTAGCAGGAATTTCAGTCAATGTTTAAAAAATTATTTTCAGGTAGGACGGGCTATTTGCTAGGTTTTGTTGCCAGTTTTAGTTTGGTAGCATTAGCTTTAGTGATACAGACAAAATTTAAGCTCGAACCTTGCCCGCTGTGTATTTCACAACGCATGGTGTTTATTGGCTTGGGGATACTTTTTGTAATTGCCGCAATTGTGAACCCTAAGCAAACGCTTGTGCGTAATATTCTTGCATTATTACAAGTACTTACAGCGCTAGGTGGGGCTGGTGTGGCAGTACGCCATTGGTATTTGCAAGCCAGCCGCGAAAGCATGATTGCAGATTGCGGCGTAGGTTTTGATTACATGTTTGAGAACTTTCCGCTGCAAAAAGCGCTAACGCTTATTTTTCGTGGCACTGGCGATTGTGCTGCGATTGAATGGACTTTTGTTGGATTAACATTGCCACAATTATCACTTATTGCCTTTGTAAGCCTTGGTGTTTACGCAGTTTATTTGGCTAAAAAGTAACTAAATATAAAATTAAGAATGAAAATTTAAAGAATATTTATGCAATTTAAAACAATTAACGACTTTGTTGGCAACACTCCACTTGTAAAGCTACAGCGCATGGCTGGCAATGCTAGTAATACTGTTTTGTTAAAACTTGAGGGCAACAACCCCGCTGGTTCAGTTAAAGACCGCCCAGCGTATAGCATGATTACTCGTGCTGAAGCGCGTGGCGATATTAAACCTGGCGACACCTTAATTGAGGCGACCAGTGGCAATACAGGCATCGCGTTAGCCATGGTGGCAGCAATGCGTGGCTATAAAATGATATTAGTAATGCCAGAAAACCAAAGCATTGAGCGTCGCCAAAGTATGAAAGCGTATGGTGCTGAGTTGATACTAACACCTAAAGAAGGCAGTATGGAGCTCGCGCGTGACGTAGCAATGAAGTTGCAATTCGAAGGTGAGGGCGTTGTGTTAGACCAATTTGCTAATCAAGATAATCCTCTCGCCCATTATGAAGGCACAGGTCCTGAAATTTGGCGTGATACTGAAGGAAAAGTGACACATTTCGTTGCAAGTATGGGTACAACAGGTACGATAATGGGAACATCGCGCTATTTAAAAGAGCAAAATCCAAATATACAGATTGTCGGCGTACAGCCAGAAGACGGTGCGCAGATTCCAGGTATTCGTAAATGGCCAAAAGAATATATGCCTACCATTTACGATGAAAAGCGAGTGGATAGTTTGATATATGTAAGTCAAGTTAATGCAGAAAAAACCATGCGACGCTTAGCAAGTGAAGAAGGTATTTTTGCTGGTGTTTCATCTGGCGGTGGTTTATATGCCTCTTTACAGCTTTCTAAAACCTTAGAAAATGCAGTCATTGTAAGCATCGTATGCGACCGCGGTGATCGCTATTTATCTACAGGCGTTTACCCAAATTAAGTATGTTTAAGCGATATATTGTTCTCGCGATATTTATTGGAACATTTACAACACTGTTTTCCTCAAACGTCCACGCAATTAGTAGTATGCATATTCAATTCGCTAGTATTGAAGCCCCTGCTGGGAAACTTAAAAACGCGCAATTACAAGTTGATTTAAAGTCTGCTAAACCAACCTTAAAGTTGCATGCTGAAGTGATGCCTAGCAGCGAAAAAGACTTTATTACGATAAATGTGCAATGTGTAAAATTTAATACTGAGCGTATTGGGCAAATAGATTGTTTAAATGGGAGCTTTATTTCTAAACAAATCAAAGCGCCTTTTTCTATTCAATATCTCAGTAAACCAGGTGATTTTTCAATAGATATTTTATTTAATGGTGCCAGCTTTAGTGATGAAGCTGGCCTACATGCTGGTGAGAACCTTACTGGGCAGATCAAGCTTAACGCGCAAAACTTTTTGCTGCGCGATGCCACTGATATATGGCATTGGACAGGTTTAATTAGCTGGACTCAAGGCGAACTTTTTTGGCAACCATTTTATTTCGGCAAAGCGGGTAATAGTTTTGCATTTAACGGCACGTTTAGCAAACCTTTGCTGAATATTGAAAAAGCGACTTTGCTTGTAAATGAAGTGGGTAAAATGCACGCGAGCGCACATTTTAATAGCGATACGCTGGTTGCTGAAGATATAAAAGTGAACGCTAATGATGTTGATTTTGCAGGACTTTACAATATTTTTCTAAAGCCGATGGCAGAAAAAACGGCTTTTGGTGATATGACGGTAAACGGCAAAGCTGACTGGCAGTTTGAAGTTAAAAATTTTAGACCAACTACGTTTGAGCTAAATTTACGTGATGCAAATATAAAAGATAATAAAGGTAAATTTGCGCTAAATAATCTAAGTGCCCACTTGCCTTGGGATTATAACGATATAAAAGCGATTCAAGTGCGTTATAAAAGTGGTCAATTGCTCAATATACCCTTGGGCGATACGAATTTAAATGCAGAAATTAATCGCTTTTCGCTCACATCGCCTTTATTAACTTTGCCAATTTTAGACGGCGCGCTTAATCTGCATGACATTTCGGCCGCTATGCTAGGTAATCAATGGGTGTGGCATTTGCGCATGGATTTATCGCCCATTACCTTAAATGAGTTTAGCAAAGCACTGCATTGGCCAACCATGAACGGTAAAATTGTTGGTCAAATACCACTAGTGACTTACGCCAACAAACAATTAAATATGGATGGCGCAATGTGGTTTAGCGCGTTTAATGGCGATGTAAGTATGCAAAATTTGAGGATTGATGACCCGCTAGGCGTGGTGCCACGTATGTATGCAGATTTAGAAATGCGCCATTTAGATTTGGGCGAATTGACACGAACATTTAGCTTTGGTGCAATTGAAGGCAAACTAGACGGCGATGTGAAAAAGCTGGTGTTAGAAAACTGGAAACCTGTGCGCATGGATGCGTCATTACAAACCAGTGAAGGCAGGCATCTTAAAAAAATATCGCAACGAGCAGTTGAAAATATTGCAGCATTCGGTGGCGAGGGTACAGCAGCAGCGTTGCAACGTACTTTTTTACGCTTTTTTAAAGAGTTTAATTACGAAAAAATTGGCTTAAGCTGTAAATTACGCCAAGATATATGTGAAATGGGAGGTGTAGAAGCAACGCCAACGGGGTATATTATCGTTAAAGGCAAAGGCATTCCATCTGTTAATGTGAATGGGTTTACCCAATTTGTGAGTTTAAAAGATTTGCAGGAAAGAGTTAAACGTATTACTGACGGTAATACTTTAATGTTAATTAAATAGTGACTAATTATATTGTCGCGCGTTGTTCAGACATCGTGGAAAAATGTGCCTGTAAAAATACGTTAAGTATTTTTATTTAAATAGCCAAACGGTAAAGCTTTTACCACTTTCAGATTCAAAGTATGTGTAAAAGGAGTGTTTAAATGTTGAAGTCATTGTCAGTTTTATTGTTACTCGCAGCGTTATCTGCTTGCGTAACAATAAACATTTACTTTCCAGCAGCGGCGGCAGAAAAAGCAGCAGATAAAATTATTGATGAAGTTTGGCAAATTCAGCCAGATACGATGCCAGTAGGAACTGATACAAAAGAATCTGCGCCTACTAAATAAGGCAAGATTTAATAAAGGATTAAAGTATGAAAAATTTGATTAAATTCGTTTTGGCCTCTTGTATAGTCATGTCATCTCTAATGACTATACAAGCTTTTGCCGCGCCAGATTTAGAGGTAAATACACCAGCAATTTCTGCATTAAAAAATAGTATGCAAGCTCGCCACAGCTCGTTAGCACCTCATTTCGAAAGTGGTGCTGTTGGTTTAACCGGTAATGGTTTGATTGCAGTGAGAGATGCGACTGCGCTTCCGCTAAAAGATAGGCAAGGTATAAACGGCTTAGTGGCGGCAGAGAATAATGATAGAAGTGCGCTATATAAAGAAATAGCCAGTGGTAATGGTCATCCAGAATGGGAAGGTGAAATTCGCAGTACTTTTGCAACCCGATGGGTAGATAAAGCGCAAGCGGGTTGGTGGTATCAAGGTGCAAATGGCTGGATTAAAAAGTGATACCCACTTTAGTTTTTGATATTGAGACTATTCCAGACACGCACGGTTTACGTGTTTTGTATGATTTGCCCGCGGATACTTCAGATGAAGAAGTTGCGAATATTGCATTGCATCAACGTCGCCAACAAAACGGCAGTGAGTTTTTACCTTTGCATCAGCATCGTATTTGTGCAATTTCCTGTGCATTGCGCGAAGGTAGTAACTTTAAAGTATGGACGCTAGGTGATGCGAACGCATCAGAGCCTGAAATTATTCAACGCTTTTTTGATGGTATTGATAAATATACGCCA
>JBDNJL010000048.1:0-6560 GCA_041687795.1 Methylotenera sp.
ATCTGCAGTGAATATGCAAGCAGATGAAGTACATCTTTGTGTATTGCCACTTTCTACTTTGTTAGAAAATATTGCAGGCGTTTACACGCCATTATTAAGTGGCGGAGTAGTGGTTATTTTGCCCGCAGATGACGTAGGCGTTAACTTAGAAAACGCCAATAATGGCGGTTTAAACGTGCAAAAAATGTTAGGTGCTTTGATGATTTATCGCGCAAATACCGCCGTTTTAACGCCTGAGTTGCTGCTTGCCTTAACCTCACGGCTAGAGGATATGGCTACAGAAGATAAAGCAACCACAACGCACTTACGCTTTTTAGCGGTTGGCGGGGCATCAGTCTCACCTAGTTTATTAGCTCGTGCACACGAGATAGGCTTGCCTGTGTTTGAAGGTTACGGACTATCAGAGTGTTGTTCTGTAGTTGCTCTCAATACCGAACAACAGTCAAAAATGGGTAGTGTGGGTAAATTACTGCCACATGTCCGCCTACAGTTTGCTAAAGATGGTGAAATTTTAGCCCAAGGCGCAACTTTGCTAGGCTATACCAATCAGCCCAAACCACTCGACACCTATTACCCTACAGGCGACATTGGTAGGCTAGATGCCGATGGCTATTTGTACATTATTGGACGCAAAAAAAATATGTTTATCACCTCGTTTGGGCGCAATGTTTCACCAGAATGGGTTGAGCGTGAGTTAAAAGTTTCACCATTTATTACACAAGCTATTTTGTTTGGCGAAGCAAAGCCATGGAATACGCTGATTGTGACGCCAAGTAAAAATGCTTTGAGCGTACAAATTCAAACGGCGATTGATGCAGTGAACGCAAACTTGCCAGACTACGCGCGCGTCAACAAATGGTTTATTGCAGATACGCCTTTTAGCAAAGCTAATAGCCAACTTACCGTTAATGGTCGCTTACGCCGCGAGGCAATTTGGCAACAATATCAATCAAAAATTAACGCGCTTTATCAAACAGATTTAGCCACACATTTACATTAAAAAATCCAAGCTAGGAAATTATTATGCCGTTTTACGATGAGTTATTAAAAGCCACGGAGCAAGAACGCAATACTTTGTTAACTCTACCTTTTATTGCACTAGGTGGCGCTGGCAAAATTTCACTGCAGGCGTATATCGCTTTTTTAACCCAAGCTTATCATCACGTGAAACACACTGTACCGCTACTTATGTCTTGTGGTGGACGTTTACCAGAACATTACGAATGGCTTCGCACTCGGATTGGCGAGTATATTGAAGAAGAAATGGGTCATCAAGAATGGATACTTAACGATATCAACGCAACAGGTTTTGATGCAGAAGCAGTACGGAATTTTCAAGGTGACAGCGCACCTAGTTTAGCCACAGAACTGATGGTGGCATACGCTTACGATATGGTGCACCGTATAAACCCGATTGGCTTTTTTGGTATGGTATTAGTATTAGAAGGCACGAGTACCGCAGTTGCCACACAAGCGGCTAACACGCTCAAACAAAGCTTAAATTTAACCAATAAATCATTTAGTTATTTATCCTCACACGGCGCTTTAGATGTTGCGCATACAGGTTTTTATGAAGTGCTAGTGAATAAAATTAGTGATAAAAATGATCAGGCGTTATTGATAAATGCAGCTAAAAACTTTTACGTGTTGTACGGTAATATTTTTAGAACGTTAGAGGCTAAGTTTTAATTTCAAACGTAATGGTTAAAATGTGTTCGTAAAAAACCGTTAAGTTTTTACCTAAAAAAAGCAAAACCGTTAATTTTTTACCTAAATGGCAAAACCGTTAAGTTTTTTGCAAAAACATCAGGAAAACATCATGCAAATCAAAAATAAACGCATTTTACTGACAGGTGCAACAGGCGGCATTGGTCGGCTCGTTGCGCTTATGTTAGCAACAAATGGCGCAAACCTTGCTCTCGTTGGACGCGATGCGCCTAAGCTGCAAGAACTTGTTGATGAAATTCATAAAAACGGTGGTAAAGCCGTGAACATCGTTGCCGATTTTGAACAAACTTGCGCACCGCAAACGGTGATTATTGAAGCCACCAAAAGTTTAGGTGGTATTGACATACTGATTAATAACGCAGCAATTTTAGACTTTGTTCAGCTTGAAGACCAAAGTTTTGAGCGCATCGCGCAGATGATACAGACCAATATAACGGCGCCTATTCAGCTTGCACGCGCAGTTTTACCAAGCTTTAAAGCCGCAAATGCAGGGCATTTTGTAATGGTAGGCTCTATTTTTGGTTCGCTCGGTTTTCCGCATTACGCGACTTATTGTGCAAGCAAATTTGCTATTCATGGCTTTTCGCAATCGCTACGTCGCGAGCTAGTAGACACTAATATCGGTGTCACTTATATTGCGCCGCGTGCCGTCAAAACAGCAATGAACGATGCAGCCACAGTGGCTATGATGCAGAGCACTGGTAATACAATGGATGCGCCAGAAAAAGTGGCTGAAATTATTATCAATGCACTAAAAAATGAAAAGCAAGAGGTATTTATTGGTCAGCCACAATCATTTTTTGCATGGCTAAATGGGTTTTTACCAGCGGCGGTGAATATGGGTTTAAAGAATCAAACCAAACTTGCGAAAAAATACGTAACGCGCAAATTTTAATATTTACAAATACAGAACCAGCGGAAATACTGTTAACGCTAGCAAAAAAATAATCCAACTCATCCCCCAGCGCTCTAAGTGGCCAGTAAAATGGAGAAATAACGCGACAATCGCCACGAGGTAATAGAGCAAATATATTAACAAGTCCATCTTCTAAACCTTTTTTATTGCATTAATTGTCTTAGTAAAAGCATAACACTTTCTTGGGCTAATGTTAATCATACGTTATGGGTGGGTAATTCCATTAGTTCATACACCAAATATTCTAATCGTCACCATCACAGTTTAGCTTGCTTTTATTAGCACTTTAGCGTACTTTGGTGCATTGCTAGGGGTCTGTAACGTTTGAGTAATTGCCCAAAAATTACAGTGAGAAATACCCTTTGAACCTGATGCGGGTGATACCGCCGTAGGAAAGCATAGCCCCGCTATGCATCTTACGTTTTTTTCAAAATTTAAGGATGCATGCGACATGAACGCCACAGACAAAAATCTACATAAAACACTACAAAAAAATACCGCTAAGTTTGACGGTGAAACCGCTCAAATTGACCCCGATACCATTAAACCATTTGCTAAATCACGCAAAATTTACGTGCAGGGTTCACGTGCTGATATTCAAGTGCCTTTTCGTGAAATTAGCTTAAGCGATACGCCTTCTATGTTTGGTGCAGACACCAACCCGCCAGTGGTTGTGTACGACACAAGCGGCGCCTATTCAGATTTAGACGTAAGCATTGATATTCGTAGCGGTTTAAATACCGTGCGCTCTGGCTGGATTGAAGAGCGCAACGACACCGAACAACTAGATGGCCCAAGTTCAGAATTTGGTCAACAACGTTTAGTTGATCCTGAATTACGCGCCATGCGATTTAACCTCACCCGCAAACCCATTCGCGCTAAAGCGGGTAAAAACGTCAGCCAAATGCATTATGCGCGCCAAGGCATAATTACGCCTGAAATGGAATATATTGCGATTCGTGAAAATCAACGTCGCGAAAATATGAGCGAATTGCTACAAACACAACATAAAGGCAATGACTTTGGCGCGAATATTCCTAAAGCCATTACACCAGAATTTGTTCGTTCTGAGGTAGCGCTTGGTCGCGCGATTATCCCTGCTAATATTAACCACCCAGAAGTTGAGCCTATGATTATTGGCCGTAATTTCTTGGTTAAAATTAATGCCAACATTGGTAACTCAGCATTAGGTTCTAGCATTACCGAAGAGGTTGAAAAAATGGTGTGGGCAACACGCTGGGGTGCAGATAACGTGATGGATTTATCAACAGGTAAAAATATTCATGAAACGCGCGAGTGGATTATTCGCAACAGCCCTGTGCCAATCGGCACGGTGCCAATTTACCAAGCACTAGAAAAAGTAAATGGCAAGGCTGAAGATTTAACCTGGGAAATTTTCCGTGACACCTTAATTGAGCAAGCTGAGCAAGGCGTAGATTACTTCACCATTCATGCAGGTGTGCGCTTGGCTTATATTCCAATGACCGCAAAACGCATGACAGGCATTGTGTCGCGCGGTGGTTCTATCATGGCGAAATGGTGTTTAGCGCACCACAAAGAAAGCTTTTTATACGAGCATTTTGAAGACATATGCGAAATCATGAAAGCTTACGATGTGAGCTTTTCACTAGGTGATGGTTTACGTCCAGGCTCAATTTATGATGCAAACGATGAAGCCCAATTTGCCGAACTCATCACACTAGGTGAGCTCACACAAATCGCTTGGAAGCACGATGTTCAAACCATGATTGAAGGCCCTGGCCACGTGCCCATGCATTTAATTAAAGAAAACATGGAGCTACAACTTGAGCATTGCGGTGAAGCACCATTTTATACATTAGGTCCGTTAACTACAGATATTGCACCGGGTTATGACCATATTACTAGCGGCATTGGCGCAGCAATGATTGGTTGGTATGGCTGTGCAATGCTGTGTTACGTAACACCAAAAGAACACTTAGGCTTGCCAGATAAAGAAGACGTACGAGTAGGCGTAATTACCTACAAAATTGCCGCGCACGCGGCAGACTTAGCCAAAGGCCACCCAGGCGCACAAATTCGCGACAATGCGTTAAGCAAAGCGCGTTTTGAGTTCCGTTGGGAAGACCAATTTAACCTAGGCCTGGATCCAGAAAAAGCCAAGGAATTTCACGATGAAACATTGCCGCAAGATGGTGCAAAACAAGCGCACTTTTGCTCAATGTGCGGCCCACATTTCTGCTCTATGAAAATCACGCAAGACGTTCGTGATTATGCGGCGACTTTAGGTGTAAGCGAGCAAGAAGCGCTGAGCAAAGGTATGGAAGCGAAAGCGATTGAGTTTGTGAAAAAAGGTGGCGAGGTTTATCAGAAGGTATAGTTTTAAAATGTACCAATAAAAAAAACCGGCAGATTTGTCGGTTTTTTTTATTGGTTATCGAATGAATCGAATTTGTAGATTTAATTTAAAAAATTGATTTCCATTTTCCTCATAAATTTGACCAAACTCATGTCTAGAACTACTCGCTGTTTCTAACTTCGTATTGTTTAGTAAGTAGTCTTCAAAATCATTACGGTTATAAATGTGATAGGACAGTATTTCGCCATCATCTTTTACAACTAAGTGACCACCTGTGGCTTCTAGCTCGCCTGTCCAAACTTTTGAAGGCATCATTCCTAATGCAATGTCAGTTAAAAACCTTTTGATTTTATAGGAATAAAATGGATGATTATGATTACCATCAAAACTTAAAGGATTTATAGTTGATATTTCTTCAACCAAACTTTTAAGGCTGCTATGAGAAGTTGAGTAAAATAAGTAAATGATTTCTGCCATAATTTGAGGTAGTGCACTGTCAATAAGGATTAGGTTATTTGAAAATATTGGGTTTTCAGTTCTCACAAAAGATAGTGATTTACCTTAGTTAGTAATTTTGGCTAATCTATCTTTAATCTTCGAGCTGGAATCAATAGCGTTTATTTCATCCATTAAGGCTTTTGAAAAAAGCTCCCCGCCAATTTTATAAATAAAATTTGTGGTTTTTCCCGCATTTAATAAAGTTGAGGCACTACCCAATTGAGATTTGATACTAAATCCTAGTTCGGGTGAAATACCAGTTTTTGCATCATGTAAAATTATGCGAATATCACTTTTAACACCTGAGCCAGCTTTTAAAGATTTGCAATTAAATAATTGTATAAACTCTTCAATTTCAGGCACAGAAAAAGTTGAGTTTGATGACTTTATTTTTTCTAAAAGAATCAAGGCGTAACGTTGGAAGTCTTGTATGCTAATACTAAAGCTTTTTCCATCACCATTAATAATAACCAAATTTTGACTAATTGTGTATTCATACGTACCATCTGATTCATCACGCAGAACTTTGATAATAGGTAATACGGCATTTTGTATGCGATTGAGATTACCATCACCCTGATAGAGCTCTTTATCTGCAATAAGTTTAAGCAAGGCATAAATCTCACTCCACTCACCCTTATTACCTGTAAGCATAGTTATCCAATATTCTTTTTATAATTTCATTAGCAGTCGCACGTATAGCAGGCACAGCAACTGAGTTACCAAACTGTTTATAAGCGGAAGCATCTGCAACGGGAATAACAAATGTGTTAGGATAACCTTGAAGCCTTGCCCACTCACGTGGTGTCATTTTTCTAATACCTTGACGATTAATTTCACCTTTAATGTGCGTAACGGGGGTGTAGTCCTCCAGCCTGTGGTCTATTACAAGATTACGCTCTCGCCCCATGCCACCACAAACAATCGCATTGGCAATGCCATGGTAATCCCCCCATATAAAAGTAGCATTTAGAAGTAGAATTTTCTTAATTAGATTTAAAGGAATTTTTACATGAAGCTATCAAGATTTACCGAGAGTCAGATCATCAACATATTGAAACAGGCAGAAGCAGGTTCGCC
>JBDNJL010000049.1:0-30075 GCA_041687795.1 Methylotenera sp.
ATGCGCGGGTGATTTTTACTCGAATTTTCGCATAAAATTACGAGCATGGAATTGTACAAGATTGACAATCATGGTTTTGTGAAAAATGCGGTGCAAATTACATCGCCTAATCACGACAGCCGTGTCAATAGTTCTGATGACTTGGCTAAAGTTATTTCTCTCATTGTGATACACAGCATTAGCTTGCCGCCTCGCCAATATGGTGGCAATGGAATTATCCAGCTTTTCACTAATGCGCTTAACCCTGACGAGCATTCTTATTACACAGAAATTTATACACACAAAGTTTCGTCGCACTTTTTAATTCGTCGTGATGGCGCTTTAATACAATTTGTTTCATGCCTACAGCGCGCTTGGCATGCGGGCGTTTCAAATTGGCAAGGGCGTGAACGATGTAACGACTTTTCGGTCGGAATAGAGCTTGAAGGCTCCGATTTTGATGCGTTTGAATTCGCGCAGTACAGCACGTTGAATCAGCTCATTCATGCGATTAAGTTAAGCTACCCTATTGAAGCTGTGGTTGGGCACTCAGACATTGCCCCAGGCAGAAAAACTGACCCAGGGCCATACTTTGATTGGTTAAAAATTAATAGTAATAAAAAATCACATAATCAATAATTAACATCACAATATGTACTCAACATACTAAATTCATTAAAGAACAGTTAATTTTATGCAAATGACTACTAAAACGATATATGTAACTGCAGGCGTCGTATTACTAACGGTAACTCTCAGCGCTTGTGGCAAAGATACTAAGGCAGATGCAGAAAAAAAAGGCCCGAAACCTACTTTGGTTACCGTGACGCAAATTAAAAATCAACTACTTGAAGTCACCGAGCAAACCATAGGTTCGCTTGAGGGCTTAATTGACCCCATTGTATCGGCAGAAGTCGCTGCGCGCGTGATTAAGGTACATGTCAATCCAGGGCAAACAGTCAAACACGGTGAGCTTATCGCTACTTTAGATTCAGCTGATTTCGGCATGCAGCGCGCCGAAGCTCAAGCTGAAGTTTCACGTGTGCAAGCGTTGCTTGAAAACCAAGCAAAAACTGTCGCCCGCGACCAAACTTTGGTTGATAAAAAGTTTATTTCACAAAATGCCGTTGATAACGATGTTGCGCAACAAACTGTACTTAAACAACAACTCAAAGCCGCCGTAGCGCGTGTTGGTACTATTAACCACAGCAGTAGCAAAACCAAAGTGTTTGCGCCAATTGGCGGCGTAGTAGAAAAAAAATTAGTCGATACTGGTGATTTTGTCAATATTGGCAGCCCGATTGTGCAAATCATCTCTAAGCAGCGTTTGCGCGCGCATTTGCCTTTTCCTGAACATATTGGCGCTTCATTAAAGCCTGGCTTAAAAGTAAGGCTTAGTACACCGACTAGCCCAAAAACGATTGAAAGCAAAATTCTTGAATTAAAACCGCTCATTACTGAAGGAAGCCGCAGCATTGATGTGATCGCTGATGTGCTAAATGAAGCAGATTGGCAGCCTGGCGCCAGCGTCACTGGCGTGGTGGTTTTAGGTGTACAACCAGCGGCAATGATGGTGCCAGAACAAAGCTTAGTATTGCGTCCTGCTGGTGATGTGGTGTATGTAGTGCGCGATAAAATCGCCAATCAAGTGATTGTAAAAACTGGTTTACACCAAAATGGCTTGGTAGAAATCACTGAAGGCTTAAATGAAAACGATATTATCGTAGTTGATGGTGCTGGCTTTTTAACTGACAAAGCCGCGGTTACTTTAAATGATGCCAACGCTGATGCTAAAAAATAATATGTTATTAATTTTAATAAAAATTATCTTTAGCGCAAAATGTGTCTGTAAATAAACGTTAAGTTTATTTAATTTAACAAAAAAATAGTTAAGTTTTCACCAAAATACCAATACCCTATTCTGGAATACAAAGAAAGTTGATTGTTTAAATGACCTTGCCTGAACTCTCCATACGTCGCCACGTTCTAGCTTGGATGCTCTCTGGCGTGATTGTGTTGCTTGGCATTATTTCTTATCAGCGCATTGGTGTGGATCGTATTCCAGCGATTGATTTTCCAGTGATTTTGGTCACTACCACTTTAAAAGGTGCTAATCCAGATGTGATTGATAGCAGCATCACTAGTGTTATCGAATCTTCAATTAACACTACCACTGGTATTGACCATATTCAATCATCATCCTCACCTGGCGTTTCAAGCATTAGCATCACGTTCACACTCGATAAAGATATCGACACTGCCTACAACGAAGTACAAGCCAAGGTGAATCAAGTATTACGCCGCTTGCCAACCGACACAGACCCCCCGATTATACAAAAAATTGATACCAATGCCTCCGCAGTGATTTGGCTCGCGCTTAGCGGAGACCGCACAATTCAGCAACTCAATCTTTACGCTAATAATATTCTAAAAAAGAAATTTGAGACGATTGACGGCGTAGGCGAAGTTACACTTGGTGGTCGCCGTGATCGCGTGATTCGGGTCAATATACAGCCAGAACGTATGGCAGCTTACAAACTCACGGCTAATGATTTAATTGCTGTTTTTTCGCGTGAGCATGTGCAATTGCCAGGCGGATTTTTAGTCAGCGAACAATCGGAAAAGCTACTCAAGCTTGACTTGGAATTTCATAGTATCCGTGATTTAAATGAAATGGTGGTTAGCACTAAAGCAGGCGTGCCCATAAGACTAAAAGACGTTGCAATCGTTGAAGACAGCATTACCGATAATCGCCAAGTAGCACGCTACAATGGTAAACCTACGGTAGGTTTAGGCATGATAAAAGTAGCCAACGCTAATACCGTAGCGATTATTGAAGAAGTTGAGCGTAGGCTAGAAAATGATATTCGACCGAATTTACCTGCGGGTATGAAGTTAGAAGTTTCAACTAACGACTCTATTTTTATTAACCAATTAGTTGCCTCGCTAAAAGAACATTTAATAGAGGGTACGCTTCTAGCCGCCATAATTGTTTTTATCTTTTTACAATCTATTCGCTCTACTCTGATTATTGCAACTGCTATTCCTATCTCACTACTTGGCGCAATTGCGGTGATGTATTTTTCAGGCTTTACTTTTAACTCGATGACACTGCTCGCTTTACTATTACTTATCGGTGTAGTTGTGGACGATGCCATTGTGGTATTAGAAAATATTTATCGGCATCGACAACATCTAGATAATGATCCAATGAGCGCTGCAATTAACGGCTCGAATGAAGTGACTTTTGCAGTGATTGCCGCATCGCTTTCGCTAGTATGTATTTTTGCGCCTGTGATTTTTATGGACGGTATTATAGGTAAGTTTTTTAAATCTTTTGGTGTAGTGGTCACATTTGGCGTGCTCGCTTCATTATTTGTATCACTCACGCTTACACCAATGTTGTGCTCACGCTTTTTAGACGTGGATCACCATACTTCCATTAGTAAAAATAGCTTTTACGATGGCATTCGTAAAGTATTAGATGCCTTAGATAGTGTCTATAAAAAGCTGTTAAGTCGCACGCTACAGCACCGAGGTTTAGTGCTACTTATCACGCTAGTTTTTGTTTTGGTCATTGGTTTTATTGCACTTAAATACGTGGATAAAGATTTTATTCCAGAATCTGATGAAGGTAGCTTTTCCGTTACAGTGAAAACACCACTTGGCTCAAGCATGGCCTATACAGATTCGCGTATGACCCTGGTAGAACAAACTATAGCCAAACA
This sequence comes from Methylotenera sp., assembly GCA_041687795.1. Classification (GTDB taxonomy): domain Bacteria; phylum Pseudomonadota; class Gammaproteobacteria; order Burkholderiales; family Methylophilaceae; genus Methylotenera. Next base: position 3,708 of record JBDNJL010000049.1, read on the forward strand.
CACTAGTGAAGTTGCAAGCTATTTTTCTACAATAGGCGCCGGCTCACGAGGACAGGTAAATCAAGGCAATGTAAATGTAAGATTAAAGCCAAAAACTGAGCGCGATAAAAGCCAGCAAATACTAATTAAAGAACTTAAAAAAGAATTTGATTTACTGCCAGGCGTGCGGGCAATTCCAAGTGCATCCTCTATCGCGCGTGGACAGCGTTCTGAAAAATTGCAGTTCAATTTAACAGGTATCAATCTGCAAGAAATTGGGCGCATCTCTAAACTAGTGCAACAGAATTTGAGCAATTATCCTGACATGGGCAAAGTTGACCTAGACGTTCAGCTTGATTTGCCACAACTAGATATGCAAATTGACAGAATACGCGCAACAAACTTAGGGCTTAGCGCATCTGACATTGCTACAGCGGTAAGCTTGTATGCGGGCGGTGTAAACGTTGCTACATTTAACGATGCTGTGGGCGACGGGCAACGTTACGATGTGCGTCTAAAAGCAACTGAGGGCAATTTGCAACAAGCAGTAGATTTAAGCAAAATTTATTTAAGAAGCGCGAGTGGCGAAATGGTGCGTTTGGATGCGATAGCTAGCTTTAAGCAAACCTTGGGCGCAGCAGTGATTGGTAAATATGATTTACAATACGCCGCGAATTTTTATGTGAATCCAAGCATGCCACTTGGTGATGCTGTGAAAATTTTAGATGAAGTGGCGGCAAAAGTTGTGCCTGCTGATTACAAGCTAAAACTCACAGGCCAAGCTGAGGAATTTGGCAAAACGATTAAAAATATTACCTTTGTATTTATATTGGCGCTTATTTTGTTGTACATGGTATTAGCCAGTCAATTTAACTCTTTTATTCAACCATTTATCATTATGCTAGCTCAGCCTTTAGCCATAATTGGTGGCTTAATCGCGCTACTTATTTCGGGCGATACGCTCAATATGTTTTCTATGATAGGCTTAGTTTTACTCATTGGTTTGGTGGCAAAAAACTCAATTTTGTTGGTCGATTTAACCAATCAATTGATAGATAAAGTGGCCAAAACAGGTGAAAAAATAAGTAGTGATGTAATAAACGCCGCGCTTAAAGAAGCTTGCCCTATTAGGCTACGCCCGGTGGTGATGACATCACTGACCATCATATTAGCGTTATTACCTGCTGCAATTGGACTAGGTGCTGGCTCTGAAACCAATAAGCCATTATCGGTAGCGATTATCGGCGGCATGATTTCATCTACCCTTCTTACGCTGTTAGTCGTACCTGCAGCATACTCGCTGGTGATGAGTGGTCTGTTAAAACTTAAGCGCGTGTCTAATTAAAAATAGTATGTTTAGAGTCAAATCTTTTTTACTAGACGTTTTTAACAAGTACTTTAACCTAGTACTTTAACTAAATATTCAAACCTCATGCCTTGCACTTTAACTTGCCACAAGGTAGATTCATTCGGAAAATCTTCTACGTTACCTGTTCGCTGGTATCCCAATCGTTCATAAAAACTGATAAGTGACTCGCGCAAGGTAATTACGCTCATATAAAATCCTGCAACACGCCATTGCCTGAGCGTCATTGCCTCTGCGGCTTTAATCATTTCTTTACCGTAGCCTTTATTTTGCAAAGTAGGCTTTACAGCAATCATGCCTAGTTTTGCAGTGTTTTCATGGCGCTCGCAGCAAATAGTCGCAACAATTTGATCTTTTAAAACACCCATCAAAATGAAGGCATCTTCTCTTTGAATAATCACTGCAATTTCTTGTGTGGTAGTTCGCAAACCTTCTATCAAGTCGGCTTCTGTTGTCCAGCCTATGCGACTAGATTCGCCGCGGTAGGCTGAGTTGATAAGCTCGGCGATGGCTGCAGTATCACTGATTTCAGCTTTATAAAAATGAATCATTAAAAATACGCTCTTTGGGGTTAATGTGAATTAGCTTTATATCATTCACTAGATTTTCTGCTGGCATTCATTAGCTAAGTTTTACTCACTAGTTTTTGTACAACCAAACTACCTATCATATCGCCTTGAACATTTACTGTTGTGCGAAGCGTATCTAACATACGGTCAATCGGTAGCAAAATTGCAATGGCTTCTGCTGGTAAACCTACGCTTTGCAATACCATCACCATCGTGACCATACCAGCGCTTGGTATCCCTGGTGCGCCCATTGCGGCTAGCATTGCAGTCATAAATACGATTAGTTGCTGCACAAAATTAAGCTCTATGCCAGCTAAGTTTGCAATAAATAAGGCAGCGGCAGCCTCATATAAGGCGGTACCGTCCATGTTAATGGTAGCGCCTAGCGGTAATACAAAACCAGCAATTTCAGATTTTACGTGTAAGTGTTGCGTGGCGCAGCGCAAGGTAATTGGCAAAGTAGCAGAACTGGAGCTTGTGGCAAATGCAGTCACTAAAGCTTCGCGCGCACCGCGCCAAAACCATAGTGGTGATTTACCTGTGAATAAATACAAAATAAGTGGAAGCACAACAATACCATGCAATAAAGTGGTACCAATAACCAACGAAACAAAACTGGCTAAGCTTTTTAAAATTTGCAAATCTTGTGTAGCGATTAACTTAATTAGCAAAGCAGCAATACCAAACGGTGCTAAATACATCACCCAGTTCACAATGCGCATAGTGAGTTCTAATAACTCTTGTAATAGCTGTAGGATGTTTTTATAACGCTCGCCGCCCACCACTAGCGCAACGCCAAATATAAGCGCAAATACCACTACCGCAATGACATTGCCTTGCGATAATGCGGCAAACGGATTCATTAACAAACTATGTAAAAACTGTGCAAAAAACTCTGGCAAAGGTAATTGCTTTGCCTCAAAACTTTGCATCGCACCTTCAAACATCTCAAGCTGCATGCCACTGCCAGGCTTAAAATAATTAGTGGCAATAAACGCTAAACTCATTGCAATTACCATGGAACTTATAAAAAATATAAGCGTAGTTACCCAAACTCGATGCATTTGCTGATGCTGCCGTAAATTAGCAATACCTACACTAATTGAGCAGAAAACCAGTGGTATTAAAATCATCTTAAGTGCATCTATAAACAACGTGCCGATAATACTAGATGCATATAAACCATATTGCACCGTTTGGCTCTCTGCACCCAAGCCGTGGAAATACAAACCAACTAAAATACCAAAAGTGGCGCCGATTAAAATTTGTTTATTTAGGCTAGGAATTTTCATGGGTTACGATGTTATTTACGAGTTTTTAATACAAAATTTACTCTAATAAATAGAAACTTAACGTTATTTTACAGACACATTTTCATCTTTACACTTACTTGATTTGGCACTGACATGCTCACTCACTTCGGCTGGTGCTTTTTCAAATACTGCCGCAAAAAAACCATCTGTATGATGCAAGTGTGGTAATAATTTTAAATATTTTCCAGTATCCAAATTAATTTGCTGTTGGCTTAAAATTTCACCTGCATTGAGTGATTTAAAATCTGCATGCGCGCTTAAAAACGCTTCTACAATCTGCTCATTTTCATCACTGAGCAAGCTGCAAGTAGCATACACCAAACGACCACCTGCTTTTGTAAGCATAGCGGCACGCGCTAAAATTGCCGTTTGTTTTTGCGTAAGCTCTGTTACATCCCCTGGTGTTTGGCGCCATTTTAGATCTGGATTACGGCGCAAAGTACCTAAACCACTGCATGGTGCATCAACTAGTACGCGGTCAAACTTGCCGTTTAAGCGCTTTAATTTTGGGTCAGTTTCACTACTAATCAGTTGCGCATTAAGGTTAGATAATCCTGAGCGCTTTAAGCGTTTACCTAAATTATTTAAACGTTTTTCCGATACATCAAATGCATATAGCCTGCCTGTATTACGCATTAACGCACCCATCGCCAGCGTTTTTCCTCCAGCGCCTGCGCAAAAATCCGCCACCATCATGCCGCGCTTTGGTGCAACTAAATGCGCTAGTAACTGGCTGCCTTCGTCTTGCACCTCAATCTTGCCTTCAGTAAATAATATGTGGCGACTAATATTTAAGCGCGATGGCATGCGAATGCCCACAGGCGAAAATGGCGTGGCAGTTATATTCGTTTCACCAGAAGTATTTTCTGCCATAAATTTAGCCATTACATCTTCGCGGCTACCTTTGATGGTATTCACACGCAAATCCAGCGTAGCTTGTTCGTGCATACTGCGCGCAATCGTCAATGCATCGGCTTCACCATATTGGGCAACCAATTTGTCCCATAACCAGTCCCGCACATCGGCTTGAACAGCCAGCGGTAAATTATCGGTAGATTTTGCTTTAATTGCTATTGCCCACTCTTTTTGCTGTTCGGTGAGTATGCCTTCTAGCTTTTGAATACTCATGCCTTCAATACGCAACATCCAAGCTAAAATAAGCTTACGCGCGTCATCTGGGTCGTTTTCTTCGTTAGCCGTCACCGTGCTTAAAAAACGTAAACGACGAAGCACTCCGTAGACACTTTCTGCGACAAAGGCGCGCTCTTTAGTACCTAAATCACGATTATTACGAAAAAAATCGCCGAGCTTTGCATCCGCCGGGCTATTAAAGTCGAGTAAGTTTGATAACACTACTGCTGCTTGCCGTATTAAATTAGGCGTCATTTGATTCTCTTTAATTATCTACATCTATCGGCTGATTCGCCAGATTATTGAGTTATTGCTTGGTTTTTTGCTCAGGCTTGGTAGTTTTTAAGCTTGTCACTAATAGCTCATATACTTTGCCATTTTTTTCTGATTTGCGTATTTTAACAGGTACGTACTGATAATCTAAGGCTAACCACAATTCAATTTTTTCATCGCTATCAACATTGCTTCTGGCTATGTGAATGGTATCAAAATTACCCATTTTGCTAAAAATAATCGCCTCGCCCTCAAAGCTGTATTCATAATGGCTGAGTTTCTTACCATTCGTAATATTAAGCTGCATATCATTAAGCGGTGGCAAAAACATAAACTGATACATAAAACTAAGCAAATCTTGCGCACCACTTTTCAAAGGCACTTGCTTTTCACCCTTAGCGGTTTGCATTTTTAATTTTTCATTATCCCAATCAAATGTGGCTTTATAGGTTTTATCTGCTTTTTTGCCGTATTGATATAAAAAAATATTCGGTCGCAACCCTTTATCTGTGAGTAAGCCTGTACTCATTTGCACTAAATCTGAAATGAAAAGTGCAGCTAAGCCATTGGCTTTCATCAAACTATCAATTTGATAATATTCTGCATTGGGCAACAACTGGTAGACCATTTTGGCGCGTCCATCTGGGCTACTTTTTACATTAGCCTCAATATCGGTCCGAACATCAAACTCTGTTTCAACATACTTGTAGGCATTCGTATTTACTTCTACACCCAAGTCAATAGCATTCTCTTGCAGCGGGATTTCTAATGGAGGTTCTAGTAATTGTTCGGCAGCAACAGTTTGCTCTGTAACCACCTCTGAGGGCTCTGAGGTGGTTTCTATTTCAAGCTCTGAATCTTGATTATTTGGTGCTGACTCAGCCAACTCTTTAACGTCAAACCTATCATTAGGTGATTGTGCTACTTCTTTAGATTTTTTTTCAATTGGCTTTACTACGGCTTTAACTGGCTCGATTAATACCAATTTAGCAGTTAAAAAATGCGTGGTGACGTTGTCTAAATTTGGCAGACTTAAATAAAATTTGCCTAATAAAAATAAGTGCAGTATGAGTGAAATTACGACAGCAGCTAACAATCGCTGAACACTTTTGTCTTGAAAAAGCGTGGAACAAAATAATGTCCAGCGATGTCGCATTTAGATTATTCCACATGCAGTGATGTTAATTTTTGCTCAATTTTTTGATCACTTTCATCCACTAGCAAAATACGCACTGGCAAATAATAATGCTCTGGACTTAGCCATAATGATTTACTGTCGCTTTTTTCTGCATTAGCTTCAGTCGCATCGTGTTCGGTAAGTCGCAACGTTTTGTAAATCACTGGCGCATCACCATTTGTTGTTTCAATAGTTTCAGACTCATTAGCAATGGCGTAGTTGTATATATTAAGTTTTTTACCCGTTGTCAGCATTACGGTCACCGAATCTTTAAGTGGTTGCTTCATATACATAAATTGATATGCATAACTCGCTAAATCTTGAGTGCCAGTGACCAAGGTAGCGGTTTTTAGCTTACCTTTTACCGTCATATTTAGCGTATTTTTTGCCCAATCGAAGTCTGCAAGTAAAGATTTTTTTACGTTATCACCTTGGTGTAGCTCAAAATGGCTCGGCCTTAAGCCTTCTGCATTCACTTCGCCCTTACTGATCAATTTTCGCTCGCCCAAGAGCGCATAAACACCAATGCCCTTGGTAACACTTTCAACGCTATATGTGTTGCCAGTAATCGTAAATTGCTCTTTTACTTTAGCAAATGGTTGGTCATTTTTGGTCACTTCATAATTGGCTTGAATAAATTTTGGCAACGTTATTTTTTCAGTTGCAAATGATTGAGTGGCTGTAAATGTGATTAGCAAACCAATGATAAACTCTAAAACACTATTTTTACCGAAACTCAAACCTAACTCCTTTATAGTGAAACTGACTGAAGATATAACGCTTGGAATGATCTCTCGCTGACGAAACCAATACAAACTTAACGCTTATTTACAGACACATTTTATAAAAAAATATTCCGATAGAGTTAAACAGCTAGACAACTATAGTGGGTGCTTCTCCCGTTTGCTGTGCGCGAATAACGCCAATTTCATACACTTTTTCACCAGCGTCTTGTAATAGTTTTTGCGCAGCAACCGCATGCTCTTTTGCTATTATTACTGCCATGCCGATACCGCAGTTAAAGGTTTTATACATTTCCAAGTCTGCAATATTGCCTTCCTCTTTTAACCAAGTAAATAAAGCTGGCATATCCCAACTTCCTGCTTTAATTTCTGCAGTTAATCCTACTGGCAACACGCGTGGAATATTCTCTGTAATGCCACCGCCAGTAATGTGCGCCATGCCTTTTACTGGAAAGGCTGCAATTAATTTTAATAAAGGCTGCACGTAAATACGCGTTGGCGCCATCACCACGTCTTTAAATTTTTCACCATGAAAATCAGATTCAAAATCAATACCAGATTTTGCAATCAATTTGCGAATGAGCGAATATCCGTTTGAATGCGCCCCGCTAGAAGCTAAGCCTAACACTACATCACCCACATTAATGCTTTTACCATTAATAATATTTTCTTTATCCACACAACCTACTGCAAAACCAGCTAAATCATACTCGCCTGCTGGATACATACCTGGCATTTCTGCAGTTTCACCACCCACCAACGCACAGCCAGATTGCTCACAACCTGATGCAATACCTTTAATCACTTGGGCGGCAGTGCCAACTTCTAACTTACCGCAAGCAAAATAATCTAAAAAGAACAAGGGCTCAGCGCCTTGTACTAAAATGTCGTTTACGCTCATGGCAACTAAATCAATACCGACGGTATCGTGTTTGTTCAACTCAAACGCGAGTTTTAATTTGGTACCTACACCATCTGTACCTGAAACAAGTACTGGGTTTTTAAATTTTTTCGGCATTTCAAATAATGAGCCAAAACCACCAATACCACCCAATACTTCTGGGCGCATCGTACGTTTTGCATAAGGTTTAATTTGCTCTATTAGCGCATCGCCTGCTTCCATGTCCACACCCGCATCGCGGTAACTCATGGAGCTTTTTGACACAGCATGTGAAGATTTTTTGTCTGAATGTTCAGAATTCAAGATGCGTACTCGCTTTCTACAATATAATTTGCTGTGTGAACCACACAATTTCTTAATATAGGATTTTAACTTAAATGAACGAAAAACAAGAAAATCTTACGAGTAAATTTAGTTGGTGGCTTATTGGTGGCACATTTGTCTTACTTATTTACTTTCTAAGTCCAATATTGGCGCCATTTTTAACGGCAGCTATTTTGGCTTATATATGTAACCCAGTAGTCAATAAGCTATTCAATTTAAGTTTAAATATTCCGTTTAAAGGTAAATTAAGAAAATTTTACCTATCACGCACGGTCGCAAGTTTGCTTGTCATGCTAATGTTGCTCGCTGTTATTATGTTGCTGTTGCTGATTGTTGTGCCGCTGCTACAAAAAGAAATTTTACTCGTGATAGAACAAGTGCCGAGTTATATTGCAAAAATTCGTCAATGGCTAGAGCCTGTCATTATGAAAACGTTTAATGTGCCGCTAAATATTGATGCCGCCCAATTGCAAAAAATGTTAGGCAGCAACTGGAAATCAGCTGGTGGCATTCTAGGTAATATTTTATTAAGCGTCGGTAGCCAAGGTTTTGCTGTCATCGGTTGGTTAGTTAATCTATTATTGATTCCTGTCGTGCTTTTTTACATGTTGCGCGACTGGGATGTAATGATTGCCACTATCCGCGATTTAATTCCACTAAAACTTGTGGGAAAAGCAACTGAAATTACACAACAAATTGACGAAGTACTAGCGGAGTTTTTACGTGGACAACTTACAGTCATGCTCTCTATGAGTGCATTTTATGCCATTGGTCTATGGATGGCAGGCTTAGAGTTAGCGTTGCCAATTGGTATACTCTCTGGGCTTTTGGGCTTTGTGCCATATTTGGGTATTGGTTTAGGCATGGTGCTAGCAATATTTTCTGGCTTATTAGAATTTAACAGCCTTGAACAATTAATCCCAATTTTAGTAGTATTTGGCATTGGCCAAATGGTTGAGAGTATGTGGCTCACGCCTACGTTAGTGGGTGACCGTATTGGCTTGCATCCTGTGATAGTGATTTTTGCATTGCTCGCAGGCGGCCAATTATTTGGCTTTACTGGTGTGCTACTTGCCTTACCTGCCTCCGCCGCGATTGCAGTAGCATTACGACATGTGCGCGCAAGATATTTGCATAGTCGTTTGTATCAGTAACATTTATATTCAGTCACATTTGTACTAAGTAAAGCCAGGCTTATGAAGCAATTACTTTTAGATATTCAAGCCCCCAGTTCGCCCAGTTTAGACAACTTTGTCACTGGGCAAAATGCAGAAGCATTGCATAGCCTACAGCAAGCCGTATTTTCAAATGAGGCAAATCATTTAACGCCTCGTTTTATATATTTATGGGGCGAAGCTGGTAGCGGAAAAAGCCATTTACTTAACGCATTTTCACAGACACATTTTTCATGCGTCTGCGTGGATGATGTACAAAATTTAGATAACACAGCGCAAATTGCATTATTTAACAATTACAACCACATTCGGGAACAAAATAATACAGGCATGAATCATCAAACTACGTTAATCGTGGCGGGTAATGCAGCACCAACAAAAATGCAACTTCGCGATGATTTAGCCACGCGCTTAGCTTGGGGCTTAACGTATCAGCTCCAGCCTTTAAGCGATGAAGAAAAAGCACTTGCACTCATGAACCACGCGCACTCTCGCGGCATGCGCCTGCCAACCGATGTGATTGAATATTGCCTACGCTATTTGCGCCGCGATTTACCTACTTTAATTGCCACCATTAATGCTTTAGACGAATGGTCGCTCACCACCAAAAAACCGATGACAGTGCCGATGTTGCGACAGTTATTACAATTTCCACTCAATTTATAAAAGTATTGTTATGTTACGTGTCACAGAAATTAAACTTCCTTTGGACCATGCACCAGAGGCGATAAAAGTTGCGCTTGTTAAAAAGTTGGCGATTAACGCTGCTGATTTAGTGGATTACAGCATTTATAAACGTGGCATAGACGCGCGTAAAGCAAATGCGATTCTATTGGTCTATTCACTCGATGTCACAGTAAATGGCGAAGCAAAAGTATTAGCAAAACTTAAAAAAGAACCGCATGTAAAACCAGCGCCTGATATGGCGTACAAATATGTCGCAAAAAATACTATATCTTTAACCACAAGACCCGTGGTTGTAGGTTTTGGCCCAGCTGGTATTTTTGCAGCGCTTATTTTGGCGCAATCTGGCTTTAAACCCATTGTGTTAGAACGCGGTAAAGCCGTTCGCGCACGCACCAAAGACACTTGGGATTTTTGGCGTAAAGGCGTGTTAAACGCAGAATCTAACGTGCAATTTGGCGAAGGTGGTGCGGGGACGTTCTCTGATGGTAAATTGTATAGCCAAATCAAAGACCCTAATTTTTACGGTCGTAAAGTGATGCAAGAGTTTGTAAAAGCTGGCGCGCCTGAGGAAATTATGTATGCGAGCCACCCACATATTGGTACGTTTAGATTAGTGGGTATGGTGGAACAAATGCGTAAAACGATTGAGTCGCTTGGCGGCGAAATTCGTTTTGGATGTAAGGTAACTGATATTGAAATAAGTGAAACAGTTGATGGCAAAAATCAAGTGCAAGCTTTAATTCTTGACGACGGCGAACGCATAATGACAAATCATGTGGTGTTGGCAGTAGGCCATAGCGCACGCGATACTTTTGAGATGATTTATGGAAAAGGTATTTATGTAGAAGCCAAAGCCTTTTCAGTCGGTTTTCGTATTGAACATCCACAATCACTTATTGATGCATCACGGCATGGGCCAAATGCACAGCACCCTATTTTAGGTGCGGCGGATTACAAACTTGTGCATCACGCAAGCAATGGCCGTAGTGTTTATAGCTTTTGCATGTGCCCAGGTGGCACAGTGGTGGCGGCGGCTTCTGAACCAAATCGTGTGGTGACTAACGGCATGAGCCAATATAGCCGTAACGAGCGCAACGCTAATGCAGGCATTGTGGTGGGCATTACGCCTGAAGAAGATTTTCCGGGTCACCCACTCGCGGGTATGGAGTTGCAACGAAAATTAGAAAGCCAAGCATTTTTATTAGGTGGCAGTACTTACCAAGCACCCGGACAACTCATTGGTGACTTCTTAAGTAACACTGCCTCAAGCCAATTTGGCGAAGTATTGCCGTCATACACACCCAGTGTACATTTGACCAACTTAGACACCGCATTACCAAGCTTTGCAATTGAGGCAATTCGCGAAGCAATCCCAATTTTTGCCAAGAAAATTAAAGGTTTTGACTTGCCAGACGGCATTTTAACGGGCGTAGAAACACGTACTTCTTCACCCATTAGAATTAAACGCAACGATGATGATTTACAAAGCATTAATACGCTTGGGCTTTATCCTTGTGGCGAAGGCGCAGGTTATGCGGGCGGTATTTTATCTGCTGGTGTAGATGGCATTAAAGTAGCTGAAGCGGTTGCACTAAACATGAGCAAATGAAAGTTTCTCAGCAGCTAAAAACATAAAAAAGTTAACGGTTTTTTATAGACACATTTTTAAATATCGTTAATTTGTAAGCAACAAAAAAACAACGTAACTTTTAAATCACGTTGCTTTTTTGTTTACAGCTTTAGTAATTTATTGGCGGATTAAATAATCAAACGCGGCTAATGCGGCTTTTGAACCTTCACCCATGGCAATAATAATTTGCTTGTATGGCGTTGTTGTTACATCACCAGCTGCGAAAACACCTGATAATGAAGTTGCGTTGTGATGATTTACTTCAATTTCACCAAACTTGCTTAAATTAACTGTGCCTTTTAACCAATCAGTGTTGGGTAGCAAACCAATTTGCACAAACACGCCATCCAGCACTAAGTGTTTACTTTCACTCGTCGCGCGGTCGGTGTAAATTAAGCCATTCATTTTAGTGCCATCACCTGTGACTTCTGTAGTTTGTGCGTTCAAAATTATAGTAACATTTGTTAATGTATATAATTTTTTCTGCAAAATTGCATCGGCTTTTAACTCGTTATCAAACTGCAATAATATGACATGGCCTGCAAAATTAGCTAAATCAATCGCCGCTTCTACACCAGAGTTACCACCACCTACAACCGCAACAGGTTTACCTTTAAATAACGGGCCATCGCAATGTGGGCAATAAGCCACGCCTTTACCGCGATACTCTTTTTCTCCTGGTACGTTTAGCTCTTTCCAACGGGCGCCTGTGGCTACAATCACTGATTTGCTTTGGAGTGTTGCGCCGCTTTCTAGGTTCACTTCAATTAAATCCGTATTTTTGTTGTTATGCTGTCCTGGTTCACTGAGTGAAGTTGCGCGTTGCAAATTCATAATTTCTACATCGTACATTTTCACGTGATCTTCAAGCGCAGCAACAAGTTTTGGCCCGTCAGTTTCTTTAACAGAAATAAAGTTTTCAATGCCTAAAGTGTCCATCACTTGGCCACCAAAACGCTCGGCAACAATTGCAGTTCTAATGCCTTTTCGCGCCGCGTAAATTGCGGCTGAAGCACCAGCTGGACCACCGCCAATGACTAAAACATCATACGGTTCTTTCGCATCTAATTTTTTCGCTTCACGCGCAACTGCACCAACGTCAATTTTTGGCAAAATTTGGTCAATATCCATACGTCCTGCGCCAAATTCTTCTCCATTTAAAAAGATAGTAGGCACCGACATAATATTGCGTGCAGCCACTTCATCTTGATAAAACGCGCCATCAATCATGGTGTGCGTAATATTCGGATTAATGGTCGCCATCATGTTGAGTGATTGCACAACTTCTGGGCAGTTATGGCAAGTGAGCGAAATATACGTTTCAAAGTTAAACGTACCTTCAATCGCGGCAATTTGTGCAATTTTTTCCGCTTCTAATTTCATTGGGTGATTACCCGCGTGCAACAACGCAAGCACGAGTGAAGTAAATTCATGACCCATTGGGATACCTGCAAAACGCACGCCCATGCTTTTACTAGCATCAATATGATTAGCTGCGCGCTTTACCGAAAATGATGGTTTACGAGCATCATCGCCCTGCGTGAGCGTAATTTTGTCGCTCATGCTGGCAATCTCTAAAAGCAACTCTTGCATTTCTTTTGCGCCTGCGCTGCCGTCTAAAGAAGCGACAAGCTCAATAGGCTCGCGCAACATCTGCAAATAGGTTTCTAGCTGGGTTTTAATGGTGGTATCTAATGCCATGATTGTTCTCTCTGTCACTCTATTTATCTTATAAAATAAATCTTGTATGTTTCTATGCTGTAAATTCAAAGACTATAAATTCAAAGACTGTAAATTAAAAAGCTTTATCTTTTGGATAAAGCTTTATGTACTTTTAACGAGTATTTACTTGCCCCCAAGCTTATGGCTTAAGGATTTGTAACATTTACCCCATCACGTTGGAGTTTTTTAATTACTTCATCACTAAAACTAAATTTTGCCTACTAAATCTAGTGAAGGTGTTAATGTTTTAGCACCTTCTTGCCATTTTGCTGGGCAAACTTGACCTGGGTTTTTAGCAGTAAATTGCGCCGCTTTTAATTTGCGTAAAGTTTCTTTAACATCACGCGCTATTTCGTTACTATGAATTTCAAGTGTTTTAATCACACCATCTGGGTTAATGACAAAAGTACCGCGTAATGCCAGACCTTCTTCATCAATATGCACGTCAAACGCACGTGTCAATTGGTGCGTAGGATCGCCCACCAATGGGAATTTAGCTTTGCCCACAGCTGGTGAAGTTTCATGCCAAACTTTGTGTGAGAAATGGGTATCCGTTGTTACGATATACACTTCTGTATCCGCTTTTTGAAACTCTGGATAGTTATCCGCAGCATCTTCGACTTCTGTAGGGCAGTTAAATGTAAAAGCAGCGGGCATAAAAATGACTACAGACCATTTGCCTTTAAAGCTCGCTTCGGTCACTTCAATAAACTTACCATTATGGTAAGCCTGTGTTTTAAATGGTTGTACTTGTGTATTAATTAATGACATGGTGTTTTCCTTATATTTAAAATTAAATGTTGAAAAATTAGGTTGAAAAATTTACTTAAAACATTAAAAACCAAATAAATGTATTGCTAATTAAATGACCTGAATGAATTATAGGCTTCATTTTTTAATAATACAAATATATCATTTTTATGATATAGATAAGTTTAACTTATTGAACGTCTTCAACTATAAAACTAACCAAATGAATATATTGTAAATATCACTTTAAAACTTTACGGTTTTTTACAGGCACATTTTTAAAACTCATTGTTTTTAACCCTCTGTAACAGCAATCTCTTGCGTAGTAGTTTCACCTAAGTTGTCATGCCAAGTCACAGCGATGATGTCTCCAAGTTTTGCGCTTTTAAGCCTAAATGTGAGATACGGATTTTTTGAAATTCCAGTACCCCATTGTGCCTCCAACACTTGTTTACCATTTAAAGTTGCATTTAAAAGCTGCACAAAATGGGCAGGGATAATTTGCCCATTATCGCCCTTTCTGCGACCAGTTTCCATTGGGTGGCTAATGAGTACTTTCACTTCAACCGTGTCACCTTTGAGTTGGGCGCGCATTTTCATATTGTCTGCCATAACGTTAACCGCATCCGTTTTCTAAAACAACAACGTGTTTAATATTAATGAAATATTGGCTACCAACTTTTACTACTACCTTAATATCAGCAGTTTCTGCCATTTTTATGCGTGTTACCACGTAAGGCTCGGCAACATTGCTAAACATAAAATTAGCAATCAAAGGTGTTGGGTTTTGTTCTACCAAAATAGCAATCGCTTCAGTATTGGCAATATTACTTTTAACTTCCACCTGCACAATTGCGCCGTTTTCAGCTCGATCTGGCGCGATGATAAATATTTGATTACTCAAAACCTCTTCGCTAAGCACGCTATCCATATGAAGACTTTTTTGTGCATCGCTAAGCTTTACCGCTTCAAACGCTGATTTATTCCAAAGCGCTGCTAACACCTTAAGTGGTGTTAGCAGCAACATACTGAGCGTGCCCAAAATAAAATTTCTACGTTGCATTAAAATTCCTTATTTTTGTAATAATTATATGTCTTTTTTCTCGTCTTTAAGTTTATCTCTAAACACCTTCAAACGCGCCTCAACAATAGACTGCTCGTAAAAATCACCATCTTTAGCCTTTGCTGCAAGCTCCATTTGCTCTAGCGCGCGCGGTGTATGGTACTTGCGATAATACGCTTCGCCTAAGGCTTGATGACTCAGCATATTTTTATTTTGTAAACTATAAGCTTGCGCTAATAAATCATATAGTTGCGCATCATCAGGATACAAGCGCTGCTTTTCTTTAAGCAACTTAATAGCATTATCCGCCTGTTTAATGGCAATAAAGTGTTCCGCATAGCCGTAGATCAGACCACGATTATCAGGGAAAATTTGCAAAGCGGACGCATATTGTTTAGCAGCTAGTTGCGGATTATTTTGCGTCACTGCAAGTTTTGCGGTCAAATTTTCTATCATGGCATGCGGTGGCGCATTCTTTTTTAGCCACCCCAACTCACGCTCAACCTGCGCAAATGCACTTTTTCGTAAACATGCAACCGCTAAACCATAATGCTCCGCAGCCTCACTATTAAATCTATTTTCACTAATATTTTGCTCAAACACATCTATAGTATTTTGCACGTTGCCGTTATAAGCGCGCAATTTTGCACGTACGTATTGAAACTCTATACTGTCAGCCACTTGCTTATATGACATGTTTTCCACACGATTCGTCACATCTGCTATACGCTCAGTAGTTAGCGGATGGGTGCGTAAGAAACCTGGAGAATTACCTTCAGCCAAACGAGAATTGCGTTGCAAAGTTGTAAAAAAAGCTGGCATGCCACGGACATCAAAACCACCACTTTGTAATATTTGCATACCAATACGATCAGCCTCGCGCTCATGCTCACGGGAGTAATCTAGCTGATTTTGTATTCCAACAGCGGCGGACGTTGTAAGTGCGCCACTCGCTAGTTGGGGATTAGAGCGCGCCATCAACAACGCTAATGCAATTCCTGCAATACTTTTAAAAGTATCATATTTTTGTGACGCAAGCATGCGCGCTAAGTGACGCTGCGTAACGTGACCAATTTCATGGCCTAGCACGCCAGCTAGTTCAGACTCTGAGTTCGCCGCTAATATCAAACCCGTGTGAACACCAATCACACCACCTGGCATTGCAAAAGCATTAATACTATTATCCTGTACCACGAAAAAAGTGAATTTCTGACTTGGTTCTGGTCCATTTGAAACCAACTTTGCACCTATGGTTTTTATGTAATCCGTTACGTCTGCGTCCCGCACTACTTCATCACTTAAGGCAACATCACGCAATATTTGTTCTGCAATCGCCGTTTCTTGCAATGGCGACAAAACTGTAGCAGATATATCGCCTAGTTCTGGCAGATCATACGCAACTGCTACATTATAAGTGACGCCAATGCCTAATCCTGCCAAAAAACCTATAATAATTGATGCTCTACGGTTCATACTTGTTATGATAATGCTAACTGCCAATCGGTTCATGAAATTTAATTAAAGGTAATTCTAAAAAAATGAGTAACAGCAAACTCACCCACTTTGACAATAGCGGCCAAGCGCACATGGTAGACATAGTGAGCAAAGCCGAAACTCTCCGCAGCGCAACTGCGAGCGGAAAAATTAATATGCTACCAGCCACTCTACTACTTATTCAAGAAGGCAATGCCAAAAAAGGCGACGTACTGGGGATTGCACGCATTGCCGCAATTCAAGGTTGCAAAAGAACGGCTGATTTGATTCCATTATGTCACCCAATTGCACTCACAAAAGTAGCTGTAGAATTTGCAGTTGATGAAACAAATTATAGTATAACTTGCATAGTAACTGCAGAAACTTACGGCAAAACAGGTGTTGAGATGGAGGCGCTAACAGCAGTCAACGTTGGCTTACTCACCATTTACGACATGTGCAAGGCTGTCGATAGAGGCATGACCATGAGTGAGATCAAGTTAATTGAAAAGCAGGGTGGAAAGTCTGGGCATTGGGTTGAAGAAAATTAGTCGCTAATCATCACTTGAAAACATAAAAAATTTAAATTAAATCTAGCAGTTTTTTCGCACTACTTGGCGCCATGGTTAAGCCGTACCTAAAGTGTCCAGTATTTAAGTATAGGTTTTGTATATTAGGATGTGCGCCTATTGTAGGTAAATTCTCTGGCGTACCAGGACGCAAGCCACTCCAATGCTTAATAATTGGTGAACCTTTTAAACTAGGCATGATGCTTTCTGCTTTTGCTTGTAATTCCTCACGTACTTTATCAGTGGTAGTCGCATCGAAGCCTACATCTTCTAGCGTGCTGCCAGCAAGCAAATATCCATCGAGCCGCGGCACCATATAAAAGCCTTCTTTAAACACAATTTGTGCTGGGTTTTTTACAGGTTTATATAGCAAAATTTGCCCACGCATTGGCTTAATATTGAGCTTGCTAGCAGTGTTTTTTAATAGCTCAAAACTCCACGCACCAGAGGTGACTATAAAAATATCTGCCCTTAATTTTTCGCCAGCAGTTGTTTCCCACTCTTTCAAAGCCTCTGTTTCTTGTAATGGTTTTAACGAAGTCTTTTCTAGCAGAGTGACTTTGTTTTTTTCTAGCCACGCGCGTAGCGCTAGCATTATATAAGGTGGGCGCACTTGGCAAACGGTTGGTAGCCATAGGGCTTCACTATCATGTTGGGCTAAAAGCGTATCAAAGTTGGAGCTTACTGCTTGAAAAGGTAATTGATTATTCGCACACCATTTTTTTGCGGCATCAATATCAAATAACGGCAAAATGTACATGCCAGAATTGGTTAAGTTTGCATCAATACCAGTTTCTGCGAGTAGCTCTTGGCAAATATCAAAATACAATTTTGCGCCTTCAAACGCGAGATTGTTTACTTCATCGGCGTACATCCAAGGCAATAGTGGAAACAAAATACCTGCCCCCGCCCATGATGACTCACCAGAGGTTTGGCTGGCGATGAAGTTACGCTCTACGATGGTAACTTGAAAGCCGCGCTTGACCATTTGCATTGCAGTAACACAACCAACAATACCGCCCCCTACAATGAGTACTTTTTTAGTCATGGTTATTTTTCATATGAGTAATGCGCTTAAGCACATATATTTTCTGACTGAAGGTGACCTTTGCTGTTAAAGAGATAGCTAATAAAATTTTAAGATTAGCCTTTGTAATTACTTTTATTTATTCGCGATACGCCCTATTAAGATTGCATTTTCAGCATTTGCTAAGCCTACTGGTAAGCCCAACAACACCACCACATCTCCGTCTTTAAGAATGGTTTCTTCATCTAGCTCATTAATTTTTGCGTGCGGTCTACGAATCGACTTTACTTCCACTCCAAAACTTTCTAAGCGCATCTCACTTAAACGCCGCCCCACCGCAAACGTGCCGGCTGCAATAATCACCGAATGTAAACGCGCCTGTTGTTTTTCCAAATCTAAATTATCAGCATCAGATACTCCATGGAAGTAGCCACGGAATAACTTATAACGCTGCTCGCGGAACATACGAATGCGTTTGACTACGCGGTTAAGCGGCACGCCTAACAGCATGAGCGCGTGAGATGCCAGCATTAAACTACCTTCTAAAATTTCTGGTACGACTTCTGTAGCGCCCGCCTCACGCAATTCTTCCATATTAGAGTCATCAACCGTGCGCACAATGACGGGTAATTGTGGATAAATTTCTTGCACTACATGTAAAATTTTCATCGCCGCTGGTGTGTCAGAATAACTAATAATCAAGGCTTTAGCCCGCGCGCCGCCTGCAGCATCTAGCACCGCACGTCTTGCTGCGTCACCAAACATCACATTCTCACCAGCTGATGCGGCCTCTAATACGCGCGCAGGGTCGATGTCCAATGCCACAAATGGAATGTTTTCTTCGCGCAGAAAACGACCCAGGTATTGTCCGCTGCGCCCATAGCCGCAAATAATCACATGTTCACTTAAATGCTGGCTGGCTTCTTCTATGTGTTGCACAGCTTGATTACTGTTTCGACTATAGCTTCTAACTAACTTTCTGGCTAACTTACCATTATGCTGCACTAAAAACGGAGCGATAATCATGGATAGCAATGAGGCTGCAAGCGTAATTTGCAGCGCCTGGCCGCCGATTAAGCCTTGCTCGGCGCCAAGTGCTAAAATTACAAAACCAAATTCTCCAGCTTGCGCTAAGATCACCGCGGTGCGCACAGCTACACCTGTTTCATATTTCATTAAACGTATGACCACCACAAGCACAATAGCTTTGAATGCCATAAACGCCACTAAAACAAGCAAAATATACCCGATGTTTTGTGCAATCTCACTCACATTGAGTAACATGCCAACACTTATAAAAAATAGTCCTAATAAAATGTCGCGGAAAGGTGAAATATCAGATTCCACTTGATAACGATAACGTGTTTCTGAAATCAGCATGCCCGCAATAAACGCACCTAAAGCATAAGATAGCCCTGCAAGACTGGTGACATAGGCTAAGAGCAAAGTCACCATGAGTACATTCATTACGAATAATTCGCGTGAGCGTTGCGCAGCAACCAAATTAAACCAAGGGTTAATTAACCATTTACCGATGGTAAATAAAAATAACAGCATGAACGCCGCCTTTAAAAAGGCAACGCCTAGTACCACGGAAATATCTAAACCCGTGGTAGCAAGTGCGGGAATAAGTACTAAAATCGGCACCACAGCAATATCTTGAAATAATAAAGTACCAATGCTCAAACGGCCATGCCGAGAATTTAAATCCAACCGTTCTGCTAACATTTTAGAGACGATGGCAGTGGATGACATAGTGAGTGCTGCCCCTACCACAAAGGCTGCCGGCCAAGTCAAACCAGCAAATTTTCCAACCCCCATAATGACTATCAAAGTAATGAGCACTTGCGAACCACCAACACCCACCACTTTTTTTCGCATGGCATACAATTGCGGCAAGCTAAATTCTAAGCCAATACTAAACATTAAAAAAACAATGCCAAATTCGGCAAATTCACGACTGGCTTCAGTATCTGGTAAAAGCCCGAAAGTATGCGGGCCTAGCAATAAACCCACAACAAAATACGCTAGCATGGCAGGCATGCGAAACGCACGAAAGAAAGCCACGCCGAGTACAGAAAAAATTAAAAGTATTAAGATAAGAGGTAATGTTTCAAACATTTTGCAGGCGGTTTCTTGTTAGATTTATATTGTTGGTTTTTTATATTTTCTGTAGTTTATCGCAAAATGATGACAGAAAAAACTTTGAATTAAACTTATGTAAGTACAAGCGATAGCAAAATGTATGCCTAATACGCAAATATTTGTAAAAATGTGTCTATAAAAAGACGTTAAGTCTTTCTTAGAAAAGCGTTCCCTTTTATACTTAAGCATAATATTTAAAATTAAACGTCAAAATTTAAATCAATTTAAACCTTTAACAACACTCAAATGTCAATTCAAGCAAAAAATAATCACGCAACTGTTCCATTGCAGCTTACCGATAAGCAAAGTACGCTAGCACTTGCGCGAGAAGTATTGCAACTTGAGGCCACCGAAATTGAAGCCTTAGCAGCGCGATTAGATGACAATTTCACCCATGCGGTAGCGCTCATTTTGCAATGCAAAGGGCGCGTAGTAGTGAGTGGCATGGGTAAATCTGGTCATATAGGCGGCAAAATTGCCTCTACTTTTGCAAGCACAGGCACGCCTGCTTTTTTTATGCATCCTGCGGAAGCAAGCCACGGTGATTTGGGTATGATTACTGCTGGTGATGTAGTGATTACCCTTTCAAACTCTGGAGAGAGTGATGAAATCTTAGCCATCATTTCACCACTTAAAAGACTAGGTGCAAATATCATTGCTATTACTGGCAATAACGCTTCCACACTTGCAAAAGCGGCAGATGTTCACCTGAGTGCGCACGTTGCAAAAGAAGCTTGTCCACTCGGCTTGTCGCCCACTGCGAGCACCACTGTGGCATTAGCCTTGGGTGATGCGTTGGCCTTGTGCGTACTAGACCAGCGTGATTTTAGTGCGGAAGATTTTGCCCGCTCTCATCCTGGCGGTAGTTTGGGTAGGAAATTATTAATTCATGTGAGCGATTTAATGCGTAGCGGAGAAAACATCCCAAAAGTATCAGCTAAGGCGACGCTTTCAGAAGCATTATTAGAAATGTCACGCAAAGGTTTAGGTTTAACTGCGATAGTAGATGCGAACAATAAACCGCTTGGCATTTTTACCGATGGTGATTTACGGCGCGCGTTTGAAAATAATATTAATGTTGCCTCTTCTAGCATAGCTGATGTAATACACAAGGCACCATTCACTATATTGCAGAGCGAGCTAGCTATTAAAGCAGTTGAAATAATGGAGTATCGTAAAATTAATGGCTTACTAGTGACCGATGAAAATGGAGCATTAGTTGGTGCACTTAATATGCATGATTTATTAATGGCGAAGGTTGTTTAAATGCTTGAAAACAATATGTTGAATCATGCATTAACGCCTGAATTAATGGCGCGCTTTAAACGAATTAAACTACTGATACTGGACGTAGATGGAGTGATGACCGATGGCGGTTTAACCATAGGCGATGATGGGCAAGAGTACAAAACGTTTCATGCGCATGATGGCTTGGGCATGAAGCTATTAAAGGCGACTGGCGTACAAATGGCGATTATTACTGGTCGCACATCAAACGTAGTAAAAAAACGTGCGGAAAGTACAGGCGTTGCCCACTTTTACCAAGGCGCTGAAGATAAATTAGCTGCATTTCATGACTTAATTCAAATCGTCAATGTTGGAGCATACGAATGCGCCTTTATGGGCGATGATGTAGTAGATTTACCGCCAATGCTAGATTGTGGATTAGGTATAGCCGTTCCAAATTCGCCAGACTTGGTTTTAGCACACGCACATTATGTAACTAAAAAACACGGCGGGCGCGGTGCGGTTCGTGAAGTATGCGAGCTAATTATGCAAGTACAAGGAACATATGATTCGCAAATGGCACAATTTTTAACGCGAGCGAATATCACTAATTAGTATGAACTTTGCCGTTAAATCCACTATTATTTTTCCGCTGATACTACTCACAATGTTGGCTTTATTAACATTTTGGATTAACCAATCGGTGCAAAAACCAAGCCCTAAACTAGATGGTAGTAGTCGTCACGATGCAGATTATATTGTGAGTAATTTTGTTACCACGCATACGGATGTTGTAGGGAACTTGCGGTACAAATTAGCTGCGGTTGAAATGAAGCATTTTCCTGATGACGATAGTACGGAACTGCAACGCCCACGCTATACGCAATTTGCAATTGGCAAACCTTATACGCAGATTGAA
This sequence comes from Methylotenera sp., assembly GCA_041687795.1. Classification (GTDB taxonomy): domain Bacteria; phylum Pseudomonadota; class Gammaproteobacteria; order Burkholderiales; family Methylophilaceae; genus Methylotenera. Next base: position 25,871 of record JBDNJL010000049.1, read on the forward strand.
GGTTTGCGCGGCGAAATGTCTGACAATGGTGAGTTGGTAGAAATTTTTGATAATGTAAAAGTGACGCGTGAAGCTTTCAAAGAAAAAGGAGAAATGACCTTAGAAACTGATTACTTAAATGTGCGGCCTAACGATGAAGTTGTGCAAACGCCTAATGATGTAGTGATACGTCAAGAGCCTAAAACAGTGATTTATGCAACTGGTATGTTGTATGAAAAGAAAAAAAGAACGTTTACTTTACTCAATAAAGTACGTACACATTATGAAAAACCCAATCAAAAAGTGAGCGCGACAAAGCCTGCTAAATTGAGTAAAAAGGCAAAATTAAAACCGTCTACTAAAACACCACTACCTACTATAACGCCAGCATCTTCGACAAATACAGTAAACTCTATAGTAAAACCTGTTAGCACACCTATTCGGAGCATCGATGAATAACAATCAAGTCAAAGTATGGCTCAAACTTATTGTAGCTTGCATGCTACTTTGCACTGGCTTGTTAGGATTTAACAAGGCGGTGTTTGCCGAGGCCGCAGACCGCGACAAACCAATTGATTTAGAAGCTGACTCTGTAAAAGTGGATGATGCTAAGCAAACTAGTACTTACACTGGCAATGTGATTTTAACGCAAGGCACATTGGTTATCCATGCTGATAAGCTTATTGTTCGAGAAGACAATGAAGGCTTTCAGCACAGCACGTCTTTAGGTAATCCAACCACATTTAAACAGAAGCGTGAAGGCAAAAACGAGTACATGGAAGGCAGCGCACAGCGAATAGAGTACGATGGTCGTATGGATAAAGTGCAGCTATACACCAAAGCATGGGTAAAGCGCGGTGAAGACATTGTGCATGGCGATTACATCATGTACGACGCCAATGCAGAATATGCGGAAGTAATAGGTGGTGGCTCACAATCTGCCACAAGCGGCACACCAAATGGTCGCGTTCGTGCTGTAATTCAACCAAAAAACAAGCCCGCAACAACCCAAACCAGCGGTAGCACCGGCGGGCAACGTATAGAAGGTCAAATAAAAAAACCTGCTGTAGCAAACACCACAGGCGCTCTTAGTAACCCTGCGCCGAAGAATAACTTACCTTCAGAAAAAGCCTTGCGTTTTAGCCGAAGCTTAGAAATTGGTGGCGACGGAAAGCAGTAAGTGTAAATAGTGTTCTAGCCGTATCTTTGAAATAATACAGATTAACAAATAAGCAAAATAACATGAGCGAATTAGTCGTAGAAAATTTACGTAAATCATACAAATCGCGCACAGTGGTGCAAGATATTTCATTGAGCATTCATAGCGGTGAAGTGGTTGGTTTACTAGGGCCTAATGGTGCCGGTAAAACCACCAGCTTTTATATGATGGTAGGCTTGGTACCGCTTGATGAGGGTAAAATTTTGCTCGACAACCAGAATTTAAGCCGCATGCCCATACACATGCGTGCACGCTTGGGGCTGTCTTACTTACCACAAGAGCCGTCTATTTTTCGCAAACTTACCGTGTCTGAAAATATTTTAGCGGTATTGCAGCTGCAAGAAATCACCGAAGAAGAAATGGCTGAAAAGCTAGAATCGCTTCTTGAAGAACTGCACATTACACACATTAGAGATAGCGCTGCAGTGAGCCTATCTGGTGGTGAGCGTCGCCGTGTTGAAATTGCACGTTGCCTAGCTTCTGATCCAAGTTTTATTTTATTAGATGAACCGTTTGCTGGTATAGACCCAATTGCGGTGATTGATATTCAAAAAATTATTCAATTTTTAAGCGCGCGTAATATTGGCGTTCTGATTACAGACCATAACGTGCGTGAAACGCTGGGTATTTGCGACCGAGCCTATATTGTGAACCAAGGCCATGTGTTTGCTTCGGGGATTCCGAGTGAAATTGTTGCAGATGAGCGTGTGCGCGAAGTGTATTTGGGCAAAGACTTTCGTCTATGAAGCAAGGTTTACAACTTAAGTTTTCACAAAACTTATCGCTGACGCCACAGCTCCAGCAAGCCATTAGATTATTGCATCTTTCAACTTTAGAGCTTAATCAAGAAATTGATATTTTGATGCAAACTAATCCTTTGTTAGAGCGTGACGATAATCATGAAGATGAATTTGGTGAAGCAAGCCCTAGTATGGTGGCAGACGGCATTGGAAGTGTGTCTGACAGTGCAGTACGTGAAAGCGCTGCTGAAAATGCTGCAGAAGAATATTCAGCGCAAGATTTCAGTAATGCTACTGAAAAAAGTGTCTATGAAAACGGTTTAAGTAACACGCTAGATGACGGTGTTTTTAATGATTCTAGCAGCAGGGATTACGCAGAACTAGATTTAACAGCAAAACCAACAGATACAATTTTGCAACCAGTAGCCACAGATGAGTCGGGCAATAGTGACTTTCAACCAGATTTTAATGACGAGTTTGATGAGTTTTCAAATGGAAGCCGTTGGGACGAAAACAGCACGCCAGCCGATGACGATAGTGATTTTAAACAGCAAGAAACATTGCAAATCAGCTTACATGAACATTTACTCTCGCAACTAAAGCTCATGGCACTTTCAGAGCGTGATCAATCGCTTACCATGTTACTAGTGGATAGCATTAATGACGATGGTTACTTAGAGGAATCTTTAGAAGAAATTGCTGCAGAGCTTCCATTAGAACTTGAAGTAGACGAGTTGGAATTACAAACAGCGTTACGCCATATTCAACATTTAGACCCAGCTGGCATAGGTGCTCGCAATGTAAGCGAGTGCTTAACATTGCAGCTTAATTTATTACCAACCAGTACACCATTTTTAGACTTAGCCATAACAGTAGCACAAACACATTTAGCCGCGTTGGCTGCCCGTGACTTTGCTAAATTGCGCAAAGTATTAGGCTGCGATGACGATACGCTAAAACAAGTGCAATTGTTAATTACTAGCCTAAACCCAAGGCCAGGTAGTGCGTTTAGCTTAATTGGCTCTGAACATTATATTCAGCATGAAGTATTAGTAAAAAAAGTAAAAGGTATTTGGATTGCTAGTTTGAATGATGGCGTGATTCCAAAACTGAAAATTAATCAGTTATATGCTGGCATTTTAAAACGTAACCGCGATAGCTCTAGCCAATATTTGCAAAGCCAAATGCAAGAAGCTAAATGGATGATTAAAAACATACAACAACGTTTTTCTACCATTTTGCGAGTCTCACAAGCGATTGTTGATCGGCAACGTAACTTTTTAGAATATGGTGAGGTGGCGATGCGGCCTCTAGTGTTGCGTGAAATTGCGGATGAATTGGAATTACATGAATCCACCATTTCCCGCGTGACGACCAATAAATATATGCTCACACCACGCGGAATATTTGAGCTTAAATACTTTTTTGGTAGCTCGGTTTCTACTGATTCTGGCGGCACTTGCTCTGCAACCGCTATACGTGCGTTAATTAAACAATTGATTGATCAAGAAAATCCCAAAAAACCTTATTCAGACAGCCAAATTACTGACTTACTCGCTAAGCAAGGTATTGTGGTAGCACGCCGAACCATCGCTAAATATCGCGAGGCGCTCAATATTACGCCAGCAAGTTTGCGCAAAACGCTTTAAGCACTACAAAGCAATATTCCTGTATTTCAAAAGTTCAATATAAATCTTACAGAAATTCACCGCGCTTCTCGCACAGATACAATTTAAAGTAGTAAACTAAAGTTGTTCTAATGGTTTTGAAGTACTGAAAACTTTATTAAGTTGTAGACGTTTTACAGAACTGGTAAAACATAACTACTTTAATTGATATTTAGATTCAGAGACTCAAATTTGAGTCGCAATGATTTTAGATGTTAAATTTATACTTTTGAATTGTAAGTGCATCAATTTAGAGTTCATCAGTTTTTAAATCCTGAAGGATATTTTTTTAAAGGAGCACTATATGAACTTGCAATTAACTGGTCATCATTTAGAAATTACCCCAGCTTTGCGTGACTACGTCACCGCTAAGTTAAGTCGAATCAGCAACCACTTTGATCATGTGATTGATGTGAAAGTGACCATGAGTGTTGAAAAGCTCGCCCAAAAGGTTGAAGCCACACTGCATGTGCCAGGCAATGATATGCATGCTGAATGCGCAGATGAAAATATGTATAGCGCGATTGACATGCTAACCGATAAATTAGACCGTCAAGTGGTGAAACATAAAGAAAAAAATACTGACCACCATAAAACAAA
>JBDNJL010000050.1:0-3059 GCA_041687795.1 Methylotenera sp.
AGGCGTTTGCTACACATTGGCTTTGGACATACAATCATGAAAGGCCAAACATGGGCATCGGTGGCATGACTCCAATGCAGAAATTACAACGTGTTGCCTAAGCTCTACTTTTAGCGGCTACTAAAAATGGGGGGATTACCCCATCATCCGCAATGATTTCATAACCAAAGCCATTACCTTTATCTTCATGTCTTTTTTTATGGGCAACCAAAGTATTAAGATATTGGTTAGACAAATAGTATTTTGCAGAAACTACGCGTTCTTCTTTAACATCGTTAAATACCACTTTCTTGTTCGATGGGTCAGGGTAGCTAAACTCGTCAATGCCTAAGTCTTTACGAAAACCAACGATAAAAATGCGTTCACGATTTTGCGGAACGCCATAATTTTTAGCATTTAATATTTGTGGTTCAGGCACAAAATAACCAAGGTCGTTTCTCAGCACATTTAATATTGTTGCTAAAGTTTTACCCTGTCCATGGCTAATCAAACCATTAACGTTTTCCAAAAAAATAGCCTTCGGCTTTTTACGTTTAATAATTTCAGCAACTTCAAAAAACATAGTGCCCCTAGTGTCCTCAAAGCCACCGCGCTTACCAGCTATTGAAAATGCCTGACATGGAAAGCCAGCACACAGCACATCAAACTCGTCAGGGATATATTGTTTGGTAATTTCTTTTGTAATATCACCAAAAGGCGCGTCACCAAAATTAGTTTTATAAGTAATTTGTGATTTTTCATCCCACTCACTGGTAAATACACATTTACCACCTAAGCTTTGCATAGCAAGCCTAAAACCACCAATGCCTGCAAACAAATCTATAAAAGTAAATTTAACTTGTTTTGGTGTAGGAAAAGGACTAGATGCTTCATTGAATAAACGATACTGCAGTGCCTCTTGCGCGGCTTTATATTCAGGAAAATCATCAGCGTTTGGCATTGGATAGGCGTCACTCAGCACAAGTGAACTTTCAACCTGATAACTGTTTTTGTTATTTGTGATAAGTGCTTCCATCTAAGTATCTAAAGTTGTTTTTAAAAAAAAGTTTGATTGATTTTAAGCTAGATTGACTACCGAGCAATAACTTAATGATAAATAGTTTAAGCAATGGTAGTTCGTTAAAAAGCATGCATGATATTTAGTTGCCCATTTTAATATCAAGTGTTGCAACGCTAATTATTGACTGAATTCGCCCGCAACCACCGCGCGAAAGCTTCTTCATTCATCTCACTTGCCGCCACTTTTAACATCGTCATTACTTTATCGGCATCACTTGCTTGCAAACGGTAACCATTTAGCACTAAAAACAAAAGCATGGCAACAAATGCGGTGCGTTTATTACAATCTAAAAAAGGGTGATTGCGCGCTAAGCCATAGCCGTATGACGCAGCTAAATCTGCAAAGTCTGGGGCGCTGTAATTGGCTAACTGTTGAGGGCGAGCAAGGGCGGAATCTAGTAAGCCTTCGTCTCGAATGCCACGCAAGCCACCGTGTTCGGCTAGTTGCTCGTTATGCACGGCTAAAATAATCGCTTTGGGTATCCAAACCCATGATTTATTAGCCGTCACTTAGCGAGCTCTCTAAGCACCGCACGGTTTTCTTTCATCAATTGGCGCGCCATTTCCATTTGCTTTTCAAAGGCGGGGTCGTGCGGGGTAATTTGAATACCATCGGGTGTTTCGGTAATAAAGACTTCATCACCTTTACCTAACTTCATTTTTGCCAGTAACTCTTTAGGCAAAATTACTCCTAGTGAATTACCAATTTGCGTTAATTTTAGTGTTGCCATATTGCACCTCTGCTTTACGTTATAACAAACGTTATAATACACCCGAATTATAAATTTATGCATTAGGCTTAATTTTGCTAAAATAGCGCCATTATCTAACGACATACATTTTATTTTGACCACACTAAAACTCTCTAAAAAATCTTCTGAAATGCCCGTAGCAGGCAAAGCGCCTTTGCGCCGCGCTGATTCATCTAAGCGCGACCGAACTGCACCGCTTGTAAAAAATAAAACACCGAGCGTTGAGGCTATTTTGCCAACACCAACTACACATGCCACACAAACACCTGCGCCATCAAAAGCTGGGCAGCGGAATCATCGATTTGATGGTAAAGCGCATGGTGAGCCGTATGCTGAATCTATAGCACAAGGTGCTGATGAGGCTGCTGTGCGCAAAACAAAATCGCATGGTGTTGATACGCGTACCACGCCAAAAGCAAGCCGCGAAGAGCCGCAGTATCGTCAAGCGCCGCGTCGTGGTGGCAAGGTACGCGATGGTTATGATGCAAACGCGCCAACTTATGGCGCAGCGGCAAAAGCAGCCTATAAATCTACAGTGGTAAGTGATGATTTACCGCGTCTTTCAAAAGTAATGGCCGAACGCGGACTTTGTTCACGTCGTGAAGCAGATGAGTGGATTTCGAACGGTTGGGTGATGGTGAATGGAGAAATTATTGAAACGCTGGGCACGCGCATAGATCCAAATTCAGACATTATTATTAGTAGTTATGCGCAAGAAACGCAGGCAGAAAATGTAACGATTATTTTGCACAAACCTGTGGGTTTCGTGAGCGGTCAGGCGGAGGATGATTACCAGCCAGCGATTGTTTTAGTGCACCCAGACAATCAATGGCCTGATGACCCAGAGTTACATAAAAATAATCCTAAAGAATTTCAGCGTGGATTTTTACGCGGACTAGCGCCTGCTGGCCGTTTGGATATTGATTCTACAGGTATGTTAGTACTCACTCAAGATGGCCGTATAGCACGCCACTTGATTGGTGAAAACTCTACTGTCGAAAAAGAGTATTTAGTGCGCGTTGAAGGTACGCTATCTGACGAAGGCATGAAAATGCTGAACCATGGTTTGAGTTTAGATGGCGAAAAACTCAAACCTGCAAAAGTAAGCTGGCAAAATGAAGACCAACTACGCTTTGTATTGCGTGAAGGTAAAAAACGTCAAATTCGCCGTATGTGCGAAATGGTTGGCTTGCATGTGGTGGGGCTAAAACGTGTGCGTATTGGTAGCGTGAATTTAGGAAAACTACC